>JAAYFR010000318.1 GCA_012728155.1 Bacteroidales bacterium
CAGGAAGAGGGCAATTCCAACAAGCGCATCACGCCCATAATGTAGGGCAGGATAAATAACGCCTCCGTTACCCTCACCTCCGATTACCGCATTTGTCTCTTTCATCTTGGCTACCACATTCACCTCTCCCACTGCCGCAGCGTTGTATTGTCCGCCCAAAGCGTGCGTAATATCTCTTAACGCGCGGCTGGAGCTGAGGTTGGAGACCGTATTTCCGGGTGTATGTTGCAGCACATAGTCTGATACAGCCACCAATGTGTACTCTTCGCCAAACGGTTCCCCCTCTTCAGAAAAGATAGCCAGCCGGTCTACATCCGGATCGACAGCAAACCCTACCGTTGCTTTCGTGCTTCGAGTGAGTGACGCCAGTTCCGTCAGATGGTGCGGAAGTGGTTCGGGGTTGTGAGAGAAATTGCCATGTGGGGCACAATGCAGTTTAAAGATTTCTTTCACACCCAATGCATACAGCAGTTCCGGTATTGCAATTCCACCGATCGAGTTTACACAATCTATGGCCACCCGGAATTTGGCCGCCTCTATCGCTTTCCTATCCACTAAGTGGAGTGCCAATACTTGCCGTATATGTTCGTGGAGATACTGTTTCTGTGTGACTTTCCCCAACTCATCTACCGGCGAAAAGAGGAAATCTTCCGATTCGGCAATGGAGAGGATCTCTTCTCCTTCGGCTGCATTAAGGAATTCTCCCCGGCTGTTTAATAGTTTTAGCGCATTCCACTGTTTCGGGTTGTGACTGGCTGTAATAATGATGCCGCCGGAGGCGTTTTCCTTTGTGACGGCGATCTCAGTGGTGGGCGTAGTGGCCATTCCAATGTCAATAACATCACACCCCATGCCTATCAACGTGCCGGTGATGATGCGATGCACCATGTCACCCGAAATGCGGGCATCTCTCCCAACAACGATAGTGGGTTTCGCTGTTTGGGATTTATTTTTGATGAACAGCGCATAAGCAGCTGTAAATTTCAGGATATCGAGTGGAGTCAAATTTTCGGCGATAGATCCTCCGATTGTTCCTCGTATGCCGGATATGGATTTGATGAGTGTCATATGAATCGATATTTATAATCACCACTGATTTTCAAATCTGTATTCTACCTGCTCGTAATAAGTGGGTGTGTATTGAGACTGGTCGTAAGATGAACCTGACTCGAAAGGAACGATCAATTTCACTTTTCCACGATGCCCTACATAAGAGAGCGGTACCGCCCATCCGGTGTTTATACTTGAATAAGCACTTATGGTGATTGAAGTAACCGCTCCATAGTATTCCAGCTCTTCGGGAAAGGTGCTCTGATAGTTGGTATAGAGGATTGTATCGGAGGTTGCAAAATAATGTAACCCGCTAAAACGGATATAAACCTTCTCTCGCCATAACGGCTTGATGGTGGTGTCGCCATACTCCACGATATTAAAATAGACGCCCGTGTAGGGGTCCTTGTAAAATTCATCCTTGCCAAATCGCTTGTCTGACGGGAAATCCTTGAGGATTTCAAGATTATTCTTCGCAATAAAATGGTCTATCGCCTTTCGTTCATCTTTTAGACGGTCGGAATAGGTTTTCTTATTATTGCACGAGGTGGTCACTGTCAAAAGAGAGACAAGAATGAGCACTATGGAATTGAATGGCTTCATATGTTTTTTAATTAAAAATGAGAAATGAACAATTCATTTGTCACATTGATTCCCGCGATCCGAAGATCGGAACAGCTTGCAAAAATACACAATCTACTTCAAAAAAAGAGAGGTTGTGCTGAAATAAACATTATCGATTCTTAAAAATGGGTTAAAGCCCTGTTGCGATACTTTTTAATATCTCTTCATACGACTTCAATCCATCCTTGAAAATGCGAATGGCCTCCTCAAAAGTGCCATAAAATTCTCCCCCTGACGCATTTAGATGACCCCCTCCATGAAAGTAGTTGGCGGCAAATTCATTGCAGGGGAACGACTTCAGGGAACGGAACGAGAGCTTGACAAGGTCGTCATCTTCACGGATAAAGGTGGAGAATAGTATCCCTCTGATGCTGAGCGGATAATTCACAAACCCTTCGGTATCGCCCTTGCTGAAACGAAATTGGGCTTGATCCTCCTTCGAGAGGTAAAGAAGTGCCGAGTGCAGCTCTGGATATACCTCCATCCGTTGCGACAGGGTGAACCCAAGCAGGCGAAATCGTGCTTCAGAGTAGTTGTCGAATACCTGTGAATAGATGGTATCCTTATCAATATTTTTCCGTAATAGGAGGCTGATAATCTCAAAAATTTCAGGATCACTCGAATTGTAGGTGAAACTGCCGGTATCGGTCATCATGCCACAATAGATACATTCCGCCTCTACCTGGGTCAGCTCTTCATATTTTCCCGCCTGATAGAATAACCTGAACAGAAGTTCGCTGGTAGATGATATTTCGGGATAGGACAGCGTTATATCGAAATTCTCTCCGGGAAGAAGATGATGGTCGATCAAGATTTTCCTGGCCGGAGACTTGTCTAGAAAAGGGGCCATCTCACCCACCCGTTTGGATATGTTATAGTCGAGGGAAAAGATCAGATCGGCATGCATAAGTATATGCTGTGCTGCGGTGGGATTGTATTCATATATCTCAATCTCACGGGCTCCCGACATCCATTTCAGGAAATAGGGGAAGGAGTTGGGTACGATTATCTTCACATTTTTGCGACTCCTTTGCAGGAAATGGTAAAGCGCAAGGGAGGATCCCAAGGCGTCACCGTCCGGTGAGCGATGTGTAGTGATCACAATATTTTGCGCCCTGTTGATGGCATCAACCACTTGCTCCACTTTCCGGGGTTGAATTATGTTCGATATCGATGCTATAGCATTCATTTTAGTATCAATGGTGTAATAGAGCGGCAAAAGTACTAAAAATTTAGTGAAAAGGCTCCCTTTTCTGTTACATCGTGTACTTTAATATGCCGGAGTGCACATGCTCGCTCAATTCTCTTCGCCTCATATTTTGGCAGTGAACTGTCCAAGACAACCATTGCGGGTGGGAATAGAGCCAACAATTCATCGATATCAAAAGATGCCTGTTGCGACAGGATCAGCAGATCTAAAGGGAATGGGTTGATTCTGTTCACTGTAGCGTGAGACGGAAAATTAGTTTCCGATATCAATAGGATACGTTTCTCGGTATGGGGAATGAGGCTATTCTTCGGAATATCGATGAAATGGCGTCTGTTTTTATAAAAAAGGGCAATCTCACTCTGTCCGGGAGTGTTGAAGATGGTGAGTTGCGGTGGCGGAAGGGTTAGATTTTTATGTGTGATTGTTGTCTGAAAGAGCAACAGTAGAGTCAGTGAAAATATAAGTAGCTTGCTACGGTGATTGGTGAGGAACCCTACAAAAGAATAGATAAATAGCAGGAGCAATATAAGTTGGAGCAGGGAAATATTCTTCTCGGATATTTGGGCAAGAGGGATCGATTCGGAGATATATACAATCTTCAACAATAGCTCGATCAGCCACTTTTCAACCCATCCAAAGAAGGTATATATCATATTGATGCACTCCCACTGAAAAGAACGCAGTAGTCCGAAAATAATAAGTGGGAATGTACCATAAATAATAATGCCGACCAGAGGTACAACCAATAGATTGGTGATGAAAAACCAGGTGGGAAAAGTGCCGAAATAGTAGAGTACCAGCGGAAAAACCCCCAATTGTGCCGCTGTGGTGATAGAGAACAGGTTCCATATATATTGCACGACCCTATTTCGGGGCTGGTAGAGCCGGCTTATGACCGGGTTAAAAAAGAGAATGGCGAATACAGCGCTAAAACTCATCTGAAAACTTATGTCGAACAGGGAGGAGGGTTGGAAAATAAGGATGAAAAAAGCAGCTGCCGCCAGTGAGTTGAAGGAAAATCCGTTGCGGTGGTAGAGGTTCCCTATGCCAAACAGGGTGAGCATAATGGCGGCACGAACAACGGAGGGTGACATCCCCACCACAAAGACAAATCCCCATAAAACTACAATCACGAGCCATTGGCGGATCTTCAATCCGGTTCCACTTCTCCCAAGGAACGAGAAGAACAGGCTGACAACCGCATAGATAATCCCCACATGCAACCCGCTTAATGCCAGAATATGCGCTGTCCCCGATGCCCTGAATGCCTCCTGCAGGTCGTTGGAGAGATGCAATTTGTATCCCAGAGTCAGTGCACAGATAAATGCATATGCGTCACTCTCCAACTCAAATGTTTTATAGAAATTGAGCGCTTTCATTCTAATCCGTTGGGAAATGGCGGATATGCTTTTCGACTGCCGGCCGGTTTTCTGCCAGTCACCTGCCGGAATATATCCGGCCCCTGCGAATCCTTTGGTTTTCATATAACCGACATAATCGAAATCGTCCGGATTGCCCAAATTCCTGAATACGCCAACTGTGGAGCGAAAGATGATCTCATCGCCCGGGAGCAATGCCCCCGCTTCGTCGGTCTGCTCTAAATAGAGGATCACCTTCTTTTCTCGGGGAGAGGCTGTTTTTATGTTGACCGCAATGCTACGTGGCTTCACCTCCGGTATGTTGAGCACCGTACCGAGATCGTATTGACCGTAACCGGGCGGCGTAAGTTTTGTGGACTCGATATGTTGCCGTAACTGATACAGGGATAGGGAGAAAAGGGCGAGGCAGATTCCTAAGCCGAACACCCATCTGAGCCTGAATTGATCATCCGGTCGGATAAGAAAAGAGAAGAACATCAGAAATAATCCGAGCAGACCAACCGGTAGGATAGCAGATAAGACGACGGGGAAAAATGATCCCGTAACAATAGCGGCAATTACGGGGAGCAACAGACGGAAGAAAGGTGCTTTTCCGATCAATGCGTTCATTACACCAGATTTGTTCGTTAAGCACAAAGGCAGATAGGGCTCTACCTGCGTGATGCGTTAGCTCATCTAATATTTTGCAAAAATCGAATCCTTTTTCCCTGACGAAAGGAAATTTTTACAGCATTTTCAACTGATGGATGGTCTCCTGCGGGTTACTCGAAGAGAATATGAAGCTTCCGGCTACCAACACATCGGCACCGGCATCTACCAATCTCTTCCCTGTCTCCAGATTTACGCCGCCATCTACTTCAATCAATGTAGATGTCTGTTGTCGTAGGATCATCTCTTTGAGCATGGCTGTCTTCTTCACGGAATGTTCTATAAATTCTTGTCCCCCAAATCCGGGATTGACCGACATCAAAAGCACCATCTCCAAGTCGGGAAGGATATCTTCAAGTACCGATACAGGGGTGTGGGGATTTAAGGTGACAGCCGGCTTCATCCCCTTTTTTCTTATCTCCTGTACTACACGGTGCAGGTGTGTGCAAGCCTCGTAATGCACATTCATATAAGAGGCGCCGGTAGCAGCGATCTCATTGATAAACTTTTCAGGCTGTACAATCATCAGATGCACATCCAGTACTTTCTGCGTCACTCTTTTCAAATGGTCAATCACCGGAAATCCAAAGGACAAGTTGGGTACGAAAACGCCATCCATGATGTCTAAGTGAATCCAGTCGGCTTCACTGCGGTTCAGCATTTCAATCTCACTTTCAAGATTCAGAAAATTGGCTGCCAACAGCGACGGTGCTATAATTGTGCTCATGCATTTCATTATTTATCGATTCAAAGTTAGAGAAAAATGGTGATGTGACAAAAAATTGTTGAAATAAAGCGGAATGATCAAACTGAGATCGATAGCTGCCAACGGCAAAATCAATTAATAGATAATATGTTATCCGGAAGGGAGAGCCTTTTTTCCCGATGGAAGCAGTGGGCAAATTGACGGATAAGAATCAATGAGAATGCCGACGGTCTTATTTCATCGGTTGTAATAGATAGTTCGTTTGACTTCTTCTTGGGTGTATGCATACTATATCGGTTTCCATTTTGTGAGATTAGAACGATGGCAAAGACTCTTTATTGTCATAAGATGAAAAAAACTCAAAAAACAAGTATCATCAAACCATTTTACATATCTTTGTTGCGATTAAATCATAAAGAAGAGAGCAGATGAAAAAAATAATTTATCTTTTTATTGTTGCCGCCGCACTTTTGTCGTGCCAGGACAGCCATAAATATACAATTACCGGTACCGTAGCCGATGATGCTTATGAAGGGACGAATGTTTATCTGAAACAGCTGATTGATAAGGAGCTGATTCCAACAGATACGGCGATTGTGCAAAACGGATCCTTCTCGTTTTCCGGGATAGCCGAAACAGCCGTGATACGTATTCTCTCACTGGAGGAGAAGGTGAACCCCCAACAGGAAGCCAATGTGGCGGTGTTGATTGAGCCGGGCAAGCTGGTAGTGAGATTCGATACCCTCATCACTGTAAAAGGGACTAAGCTAAACGATGCATATACCGATCAGCGGTGGGCACAAAACGAACTGTTGGAGAAGCGCAAAAATATTGTAGCGCAGTTCAACAATGAGAATGCCGACGGAACAATGACTGAAGAGCGGAATGTTGAGCTGAGTGAGAGTTTTGATGCAATCAATGATCAGCTGGTAGATCTCAATTTCAATTTTTTCAAAACAAATATTGATAATAAATTGGGTGAATTTGCGTTTCAAAATTCTCGTTACGCCTCTATGTTAGCGCCCGATCAACAGAGAGAGATTTTTGCTTTGGCCAGCGATGAATTCAAAGCCAATGAGGGTATTCAGCGCATGATTCAGCGATTGGATAATCTTGAGAAGGTGGCGGTGGGAAAGAAATTTGTCGACTTCACATTGAAAGATCCCGAAGGGAACGAACGTTCCCTCTCTGATTATGCCGGCAAGGGGAACTATCTGCTCATCGATTTTTGGGCTGCCTGGTGCGGACCTTGCCGTCAGGAGATGCCTCATGTGGTGGCGGCGTATAAAAAATATAAATCAAAAGGATTTGAGGTGGTTGGCGTCTCCCTCGATCAGGAGTATGAGCGCTGGGTACAGGGAATTAAGGATCTTAATATGACCTGGCCGCAAATGTCCGATTTACAGTATTGGAAAAGCTCGGTAGTGGATCTCTATGCGATACAGGGGATGCCTCATACCGTGCTCCTGGATAGAGACGGCCTCATCCTAGAAAAAAATCTTCGGGGAGAAGCACTCAATACAAAATTGGCTGAATTGATGCCCTAATTGCTAGGATATGGAGACTGTGATAAGATGTCCCATTTATAACGCGTTAGAAAAGTGACTTCTCAACGGAGCTCACTTTTTTTATTACAAAATTTATTTCTACTTTTGTGAAAAGCAATTCGTATGGCATTAGATAGGAAACAGTTGTTTCTTCTTTTTGGAATTCTGATTTCGACCTGGTTAGGTGCTACAGAGCCGTTATCTTCTCAAAACAGGAAATTCACTGTCGTAATCGATCCTGGTCATGGAGGGAAAGATCCCGGTGCTGTGGGAAGAACTTCCAAAGAGAAAGAGATCGTATTGTCGGTGGGCTTGAAACTGGGGAAACTTATCGAGAAAAATCATGCCGATGTGAATGTGATCTATACACGTAAAGATGATCGCTTCGTTGAGTTGAACCGAAGAGCCGGAATTGCAAATAAAGCACACGCCGATCTGTTTATATCACTGCACTGTAATGCCCTCGACCGAAAAAAAACATCCCCACAGGGAGTGGAAACTTTCGTCTTGGGGTTGCATCGGAGCAAAGACAACCTGGATGTGGCAAAGGCGGAGAACGCTGTGATCATGTACGAAGAGGACTATTCCGTCAAGTATGAGGGCTTCAATCCAAATGAACCGGAATCTTATATTATCTTCGAATTCATGGCCAATGAGTTTCTCGATCGGAGTGTATCTTTTGCCTCAATGGTGCAAAACCAATTAGTTGCCCACTCCAAAAGGACGAACAGGAATGTTCGCCAGGCAGGATTTCTGGTCTTGAGAGAGGTGGCCATGCCAAGCGTACTGGTGGAGCTGGGTTATATCAGCAATAAGGAGGAAGAGAAGTATTTGAAGAGCGAGAGCGGCCAGACTTCACTTGCTGCCAGTATTTATAATGGCTTCAAAGAGTATAAGCGGGAGCATGACAAGAAAAGCTATCTCTTTACAAATGGCGAAGTAGCCCCCTACTCTCCGCCAAGCCCATCGTCATCTTCCGAGGTGAAAGGGAAAGAGTTCAGGATTCAGTTTCTTACCTCATCAAGGAAGTATGAAAATGGGGCTTCGGTATTCAAAGGCTTACATCCGGTAGAATACTATACCGATGGGAAGATCTATAAATATACGTATGGTCGTACCACCAATCCTGAAGAGAGCCGACAATTATTGAAAAAAGTGAGAGGGAATTTCAAAGATGCTTTTATCATTGAGTTTGAAAATGGTGAGCGGGTGAAGTAAAAAAGATTTTCAGCCTATGAAACGAGCATTCAAATGATTTCACCCAAGTTCATGAATTACGCAGTAATCGACGTAGTCAATATTGCGAGTTGCCTCCAGTCTCATAGGAAGTCGGCGATTCTCGTTTCACTCGAATTGTCATACACCGACAAGGAAAAAATAAAATAATCGTATGAAAACTAAAGTAAGGAGGAACGCACTGATTGGATTGGCTTTTATTGCAAGCCTTGTCATGATCTATTTCGGAATCAATTTTCTGAAAGGTGTCAATGTCCTTAAAAAACAGAATCAGTATTATGCTCTCTTCGATGATGTGTCGAGCCTGCTGATCTCATCACCAATTTATGTGAAAGGTTTTCAAATAGGCCTCATCAACAAGATAGAGATGGTGAGTGAAAATCCGATGCGTTTCTCCGTGGGGGTTAACCTTACGGAAGATATACGGATCACCAAAGGGAGCCACCTCGAGTATGGCTCTGACCTGTTTGGAGCCTCCACCGTAAATCTGATTATGGCTCAATCTGACCTCTTCCTGGAAAAGGGGGATACCCTTGTGGGGAGGAAGGGATTGGAACTGATGGATGGTATGACGTCGTTGATGCCTAAGGCCGATTCAATTTTGTTGCGGGTGGACTCACTGATCTACTCACTCCATAAAATTGTGGCCAATCCTGCTTGGGAACAGTCGATCAATGGGATTAACAGCACAGTGAGCCAGTTGAACGGATCGAGTGCAAGCCTGAACAGGATAATTGGCTCCTTGGAAAAGGAACTCCCTGAAATTGGCCGGAATCTATCCTCAGTTTCTGCCGACCTGAAAGAGGTGAGTAGGGAGTTGAATGAGATGGATCTGGAGAGCACCTTCCAAACTATTGATGCAACCATAAATAATTTGAAATCGATCACCACAAAAATGAATAGTGACGACAACTCTTTGGGGCTATTGCTGAACGATACCAAACTTCACGACAGCCTCAATGTGACCATTGACTCAGCAACAAAATTATTGGAGGATATCCGCCAGAACCCCGATCGTTATTTGACGATCAGATTACGCCTTTTTTAAACTATCGAAGTTTAAAATGGATGCTCCGTGAATATTTTAAATAGAATCGTTCTAAATATGAGTTGCCGGAGAATGTCTGAAAACTCTTTGGTTGACCGTACTTAAGTTGCAAAATTGAGACTTTTATTATAATATGTAATCTGTTGTAATGTTTTTATATCATCTTGTCAATCAGCTATATCTAATTTTTTAATTTTTTAAATAAATTGATAATCAATGATATGTCTCTACTTTGCTGATAAATAGGCATTTTTTTCCACAAGAAAAATCCTGTCTGCAATTTTATTTTTTTATCTCGTTTTTTTTTTGAAAATTTGCAATTCGTTTGTGGAAAAAAAAGAGCATTTTTGTTAAGTAAAAAAAAACAGAAGATACATTAGTTTGGAATGTTTCCTATCAGCGGGAAGAGGGATCTCCTTTCTCTCCCCCTCTTGGCGAGCGTAGAAAACGATGCACTTTACTTGAATATGCGGTTGCGAGAATTAACAATCGAGGAGCGAAAGCGACTCAAAAAATGATGAACTTAAGTGAATGAATAAAGATTGCCGACTTTTGTGGAAGAATTGTTTGAATGTCATTAGGGATAATATTCCCGAACCGGCTTTTAATACTTGGTTTTTACCCATTGTTCCTTTAAAGTACCAAGACCGCGTATTCACGGTTCAGGTTCCCAGTCAGTTTTTTTATGAATATCTTGAAGATAAGTACCTTGATCTTATTCAGCATACCCTCTATCGTGAAATAGGAGAGGGAACCATCCTCAATTATCGCATATTGGTAGAGACAGAGACCAATACTGCCGTTGAACTGAGGGGAGAACCCAAGTCATACGGAGGTGCGGAGAGAAATAACGGCAATAAGGTTTCCACGAGAGTGCCCTCTCCTTTCGACAGGGTGGAAACATCGGAGTTCGATTCTCAAATAAATGGCAAATATACCTTCCTCAATTTTTTTGAAGGTGAAAGCAATCGACTTGCACGTTCTGCCGCTGAGGCAGTGGCCATGAATCCGGCAAAAACGGCATTCAATCCGTTGTTCGTATATGGAAGTTCAGGCGTGGGAAAGACGCATCTTTGCCATGCGGTCGGCTCGAAAGTGAAAGAGCTTTACCCCGACAAGAAGATTCTTTATATATCTGCCCATCTCTTTAAGGTGCAATATACCGACTCCCGCCGTTTCAATACCATCAATGACTTCATCAATTTTTACCAGAGCATTGATCTGCTTCTCATCGATGATATTCAGGAGCTGTCGGGGTTGGAGAAGACGCAGAACACCTTTTTCCATATTTTTAATCACCTCCACCAGAACAATAAGCAGTTGATCATGACCTCCGATTGTCCGCCGATGGATATGCAAGGTGTGGAAGAGCGGCTGCTTACCCGTTTCCGCTGGGGACTTACAACCAAATTGGAGCGTCCGGATAAGCAGCTCCGTAAAAAGATACTGCAAAATAAAGTGCTTGCCGACGGACTTACCATCCCGGAGAATGTGATCGAATTTATTGCGGAAAACGTGACGGAGAATGTACGGGACCTGGAGGGGATTGTTGTTTCCCTGATGGCACACTCCATCATCAATAATCGGGAAATCGACCTGCCATTGGCACGCAGGGTGGTGGAGCAAAGTATTAAATTTGAGAAAAAGCGTATTACAGCACAGAAAATAGAGGATATTGTGTCGGACTACTATCATGTGAAAAAAGAGCTGATCCAGTCCCCATCCCGTAAGCGAGAGATAGTCCAAGCACGACAGGTGACCATGTATTTCATCAAGAAACATACCGAGATGTCGCTTTCGCAAATTGGCGCCCAAGTTGGTAAGCGTAACCACGCCACCGTACTTCATGCCTGCAATACGGTAAGAGATTTTTATGAGGTGGACAAAGGGTTCCGATCCGATATCGATGAGATTGAAAATTTACTTCTTTCTTGATGAGAAATTTCCTGCCTATATTTTTACTCCTCTCGATCCTCTTTTCCGGATGCGCCTCCTCCCGACAGACTGGAGCGGTGAAGATCGCCGTGATTTCCGATCCCCATTTTCTTGACAAGCAACTCATCTCCAATGGGGAGGCACTCTCTGCCTATGAGAACCGGGTTGGTAGAGAGATAGACGATTTACATTCCATACTGGACAAGGTGTTTGCCGATTTGCTCGTAGAGGCGCCGGATTTGCTGCTGGTGACCGGCGACATGACTAACCACGGCGAGAAACAAAGCCATCTGGGTTTTATAGCAAAGCTGCGGAATTTACAGGATCAGGGAATCCGTGTTCTTGTCATTCCCGGCAATCACGATATCAATATTCCCGATGCAAAAGCTTATCGGGGCGATATTGCTTCGCCCACCGAATCGGTCACAAAAAAAGAGTTCGAAGATCTATATGCCTCCTTCGGCTATTCGGATGCATTGAAAAGAGATGAAGCTTCGCTGAGCTATCTCACTCAAATTACCGACTCTGTCTGGCTCCTCTGTTTCGATACCAACCGATATGAGGAGCATCGCACAACCTCCATCACCGGAGGGCGTATTCTGCCACAGACGATGAAATGGGCACTCACCATCCTGGAGGAAGCAAAAGATAGGGGAGTCACGGTGTTGGGGATGATGCACCATGGGTTGGTGGAGCACCTGCTTTATCAGTCCGCTTTCTTTCCGCAATATCTGATTGACGACTGGGAGAAGAATGCTGATCTCCTTGCCGACGCGGGACTAAAAGTGGTTTTTACCGGACATTTCCATGCCAACGATGTGACGATGAGAACCTCGCCCGCCGGAAATGCGGTCTATGATGTGGAGACTGCCTCTTTGGCGCAATACCCGTTTGCCTATCGAATAATGATGTTGGGCGACAACAAGCTTTCAATCGATAGCCGTTTTGTCACTTCTATCCCTGGGAAATCCGATTTGACGGGGTTATACAAGGATAAACTGGAGACGATAACCCGGCAGGTTACAGAAAGACGGTTGGAAGAGTTGAGAATACCTATGTCGCCGGAAACATTCAAAGCCTTTAGCGATGTGATTGTGAAACTACACTTGATCCATGTGAAGGGCGATGAAAGACCCTACCCGGCGATGAAACTGGCAATTCGTCTCTTCGCTGACCAGATGGGGAGCGAGTTTGATCTGAAATCGGTCGAATTCGATTTCCCGCCGGAAGATAACCGGCTGGAGATACCACTTCGGTGATGGGATGAGGGGATTGCTTGCCGCTGCTGAATAAAAAGATGAAACCGACTGATCTGTTGCTGGGTTGTATGCATCCCGGTCGTTTGGAGTGCGGATGCGATGAGGCGGGACGTGGTTGCCTGGCGGGTCCTGTCTTTGCGGCTGCGGTAATCCTGCCCGATCAATTCCATTGTGAGGGGTTGAACGATTCAAAACAACTTTCCGAGAGGGATCGCTGCGAACTGCGGTTGATCATCGAAGAAAAGGCACTCTGTTATGCCGTTGCTTCCTGCTCCCCGGAAGAGATCGATGAGATAAATATTCTTTGGGCATCGGTAAAGGCGATGCACCGCGCTATAGGCCAACTCTCTATTTCTCCCGAACATATCCTGGTGGATGGCAACCGGTTTCGTCCCTTCGGCAACATCTCCCACACCTGCGTGATTAAAGGTGATGCCACCTACCGCTCTATTGCGGCAGCCTCCATCCTGGCGAAAACATACCGTGACGAATATATGCAAAAACTCCATGAAGCATACCCCCTCTACGATTGGTGCCGAAATAAGGGATATCCCACAAAAGCCCATCGGGAAGCAATTGCCCGGTATGGTGTTACGCCCCACCACCGGAAAAGCTTCCGATTAAAATAGTAGTCTTCACACACTCTTCATGCTGAGCTGGATCCTTTTCCGCTCCAAATCGACAGACAACACCCTGACCTTTACATGCTGGTGAAGCGAGACCACATCTGTGGGGTTGGAGACGAAACGATCGGCCAGCTCGGAGATATGTACCAACCCGTTTTCTTTGATGCCCACATCTACAAAACAGCCGAAATTGGTGATGTTGGTAATAATTCCGGATAGCGTCATCCCCTCTTTCAGGTCATTGATAGTGCGGATATCGGGATCGAATTCCAACACCTGCACCTGGGTACGCGGATCTCGCCCCGGTTTTTCAAGCTCCTGCAATATGTCGGTAAGCGTCTCTTCACCCACTGTTCCCGATTTATACCGATTGATATCGATGGTTTCGATTAACGGTCTATTGCCGATCAACTCTTTCATCGTACATCGCAGCTCGGCGGCCATCCGTTCTGCGATGGCATAACTTTCGGGATGGACGGCAGAGTTGTCCAGCGGGTTCTCTGCATCTGGAATGCGGAGGAAGCCGGCACACTGTTCAAATGCCTTTTCTCCCAAGCGGGGAACTTTTTTCAGTTCTTTGCGAGAGCGAAAGGGACCTTGCTCCGCTCTGTAGTTGACGATGTTCTGTGCCAATGCCTCACCCAACCCCGATACATAGGTGAGAAGATGTCGGCTGGCGGTATTGAGATTTACCCCTACAAGGTTCACACAGTTTTCCACTGTCCGGTCGAGTGACCGTTTCAGCTTTTTTTGATCTACATCATGCTGATATTGGCCAACGCCAATCGATTTGGGGTCTATCTTCACCAATTCCGCCAGCGGATCACTTAGCCGCCGTCCGATGGAGACAGCCCCCCGCACCGTTACATCATATCCGGGAAACTCTTCACGGGCTATCTTTGAAGCGGAATAGACCGATGCCCCGCTCTCACTTACCACAAAGAGCTTCACCTCTTTCTCATAACGCAGGTTGGCGAAGAATCGTTCTGTTTCACGGCTGGCGGTACCATTGCCAATGGCAATGGAGTCGATCCGGTAGGTAGAGATCAGTTTCACC
>JAAYFR010000319.1 GCA_012728155.1 Bacteroidales bacterium
GCTTATACGAGGCAAATATCGATGGACTTCCTGAAAACTGTTTTTATTTGTGCAATTCGAGCGTCATGATTGAAGGGGCGAAATTCTATGGCTTACCCATGTTTATGGAAGATACCATGTCGGGTAAATTTGATGAAAGTATACGAAATATTCCAAGTGATACCGATATTCTTGTCACGCACCAGCCACCTTATGGTGTATTGGATTTTTCGGAGAATATCCATTATGGGGATCATCTTTTATTACAAACTGTGTTGGATACCCGTCCGCGTTATCATCTTTTCGGACATATTCATGATGCTTATGGAGTTGAAAAAGGGAAGAGTACTATTTTTTCGAATGCCTCATTGTTAGATGAGGAATACCGGCTAATGAACAAACCTTTCGTGTTTGAACTATAATGATATGTTTTTGATACCTTTGTAAAAATTTGAAATTCATATAAATATCGCATGGAATCATTCGTTGCCATAGATTTTGAAACAGCCAACCAACACCGTGGTAGCATTTGCAGCGTGGGAATCGTGGTGGTTGAAAACGGAATGATAACAGATAATTTTTATAGTCTTATAAGGCCAAATCCCAATTTTTATTGTCATTGGGCAACGGAAATTCACGGTATTAATTATTGGGATACGATAAACGCCCAATCATTTCCTGAAGTTTGGGAAAACATTACCGGAAGAATATCTGGTTTACCGTTTGTGGCTCATAACAGTCCATTCGATGAAAGTTGTTTGAAAGCGGCCCATGCGCTGTATGATATGCCCTATCCCGGTTATCAGTTTTATTGTACCTGCCGTGCTGCAAGAAAAGTGTTTCCCGATTTGGTAAATCATCAATTGCATACGGTTTCGTCACATGTCGGGTTTGAGTTGAAAGACCACCACAATGCTTTGGCGGATGCCGAGGCTTGTGCGAGGATCGCGATGAATATTCTGTAGTACCGATGAAATAATTACAAGGGATATTTTTTCCCGGGAATTTATATGATAGCTTGTCTCGCGCAAGATTATGATTAAAAGTGAGTATTACATGACATTTTTGAACTCGAAAGATAAGGAACATGGAAAAGCATAACTTTCTCAATCTATTGTTTTTACTTTTGTTTGCTGTTACTTTAAGCGCTTGCAATCAAAACGAACGCGATTTGAAGAAATTCATCAGCCGGATAAATGCGGAAGAATACAACTCTGCCTCTTCCTATATTTATCCTGAAGATTTAACGCAACTTTATTTCTTTATTCACGAAGTAAAACCTCTTTGCCCGATGGCTTTTATAGAGCTGAAGGAGATGGAATTACAAAATAAAAATGATAAAAATAATCGACAGATTAAAATTCTCTTGCAATGGAAGAATCCCAATGATGCTTTGAAAAATTATTTTCGTAACATCGGACGCCCTCTTGCTCAAGATGGTTGTTTTAGCGATATAATATCGGTTAAAGAAACGGTCGGTGGCGATAAACTTACATTTAATTGGGGTATCCCCAATGTGGAAAACCAAAAACTGAGGATTGTCGGCATAAAGAAAGAACAAGAAGAGATCAACAATATTGGAATATTTGCTGATCCAAGTACCAAAGCAACAAAAGTCGCATCTTTGGAAAAGGGGGAAAAGTGTGTATTTGAGCAAAATGAAGCAATGAGTAACTGGTTGTATTGTTATTATGTGGATCCACAAGGTGAAATTGCTACCGGATATATTAATAATAAGCAAGTGGATACTTTATCGAACACTTTTTTCCATTTAAATATTTTTGAATCGATGGGTTTGTTGTTAGCCATCGTCATCGCTGTAATTATTTTATTTCCCATTTGGTGGGCAAGGGCGTTTTTTATAAAAGCAAAGACAGCGGTTTGGGGATTGATATTAGTATTAGGCTGTTTATATGTGCTTTATATGTGTATTGAAAAAATACTTTTTGAATTGTTTATCATAAATCTGCCTTATTGAAAAGTGAAATATTAGAATGGATGAGATAGGAGACATTGCCGCTATAGGATTTGAGTTGGGATACCATCACAATGCTTTGGCAGATGCGGAGGTGTGTGCGAGATCGTGATGCGGCTATTTTTCTGTTTCTAATGCTTTCATTTGGCACAGCCTTTCGGTATATTGCTGAAATATTATCAACCTCTTAAAAAATAAGAATTATGGCAAACTATTATTGTGAGTATTGTGGGCGGTCTACAACCAATGTGACCTCGTTAACCATCGCGATTTGCCCTCGTCACCCTGATGGTATGAATAAAGGGAGACATAAATTGTACGAGGGTAGCGAAAAAAGCTCTTATATTTGTAAATATTGCGGCCGATCGGCAAGAACGATTGCGGCTTTAACGGCGGGGAAATGTCCTCGGCATCCAAAAGGAATGAGTAAAGGATGGCATTCACCCGCATTGTGATATCAATGTAATCGGGATTAAAACTGCTCTTTTGGGCAGTTTTTTGAGTTTTATTTCAGATTGGTCTCAATTTATTGATCGATATGGAGAAGATAAACTATACACCTTTGAATTCCTTGAAAAATATATCATCGACAGGATACCCGCCGATCGAATCCAAGATTCCTACCTGTGGCGTAAACTTGTGGATATCCGTAAATATGAATTGGCTTACGAAATCCTTTCCTGATGGTCAACCGAGTGGAGAATTGGTCTTTATCTTTCGAGAAGACCATTCTCCATCTGCGTTGTACAAAAGAGCATCGTATATGCCTCGCAGTTTTCCTTCCGGGACAGTGCATACTTTTATACTTATTGTTTCTCCCAGTTTGTTTAATGAATCTTCCATGTTTCTGATAATATTGTAATATTCCCGGACGGTCTGTTCACGCAAAAGCGGGAGATGCTGGAAATCTTCCGGGAAGATATGGAGTAACTTATCTGCAATCGAAAAGTATTTCAAAAAAATCTTTCTTGGTCAATCCGAGATTACGCAGTGCATTCTTTATGATAAATTCTGGAACAGGTTCCAGATGTGTTTGTACGATTATGGGACGAAGAAAATCAGATCGCTCCCACTTCTCATGCTCGCCTTCGCATCCAACGCACTTACTTCCACATCTGGATAAGAATTCACGATAGTCGGAAAGTTTTACGTTAGATAGTTTTTGGGTCGACATTAACTTACAGGTTCAGGGATAGACATGTTGGCATTGTATTTCGAATACTCTTTATTGTATATTATATCCCTTAATACCGGGTTATTTTTAAGCATGAAATCTAACCCAGGAGCTTTTATATCCCTCGATTTTTTACCCCGTATGTGCCAGCCATGGGCTTTGAGGTCTTCCATGATGGTGTCCTTGTTAGAGCAATACGTGAAATGAATCTCAAACGTTTTCTCAAATGAGCGCTTAGCATCTTCTTCCGTTTCTCCGTATGCGGACAAATCAAGAGACGGACAATAGATAATATACATCCCCTCCTCAATAAAAGAATAAATCTCAAGGTGGGCGGTAATCTTGCTTTTGTTTGTGTCGAGTTGTTCTTCGAAAATCAAATTAGCCATATTGCGTAGAATTGCTCTAAATAGTATTGGAACGTAAAATAACAACAAAACAAACAAATAAACAAATTAATCAATGGCTTACCCTTGTATTTAACGTTTTAACTATCGGGTTTTTTTATTCAAAAGCGGGCGCTTTTGGCTGTTTTTTTGAATTGTCATTTCATGTGCAGTAATTTGGCATATCTCTGCTGTAATTTAGCAAGAAAAGATAAGGGAAGTATAACCTTATTAAAGAAAAAAAATATGACAACAAAAAGATTATCAAATGAATTCATGGAGAAAATCCTGAATGATGCAGCATGGAATGAACTTGTGAAAAACTTCAGGTGGACAGAACAAACGCTTGAGAGGTACAAGGACAAAGTGGATTGGAAAGAAATTTCTGACAATAGCGAAATTCTTTGGACTCCTTCAATGCTTGATAAATTCAAGAATCGCATCGATTGGACCAAACTCTCTTCAACCAGCAGTATGGTATTACTCAACGAGGCCAATCTCGAACGGTTCAAAAGTTATTGGGACTGGTCTATACTCTCCGATAATAATCATCTCCATCTAACAACAGAGCTAATTGAAAAGTACGTGGATCTTTGGGATTGGTCTCAACTTATTGATCGATACAATGAAGAGGGGCTTTATACCTTTGAGTTCCTTGAAAAATATATCGACAGGATACCCACTGATCGACTCCAAAATTCCCAACTTTGGTATCAACTTGTGGAAACCCGTAAATTTGAACTGGCCTACGAAGTCCTTTCCTGATGGTCAATTTAAACTCATTCACCCAACAGACTTTCCTGATAAAATGACCTATTCAATAGGAATTTGTTAGGAGAGTCTGTGGAAGTAAAGAAAAAGATAATGATCTATATAAGTCAAGTAAAGAATCATAAACCTATTGAGGAGCGGAAGGCTTATCCCTACAATATTCCCTCGATAGTGAATTTAAACGAATTGGGATTCCGAAAAAGCGTTACCTTTATTACGGGTGAAAACGGATTAGGAAAATCCACATTGATTGAGGCTATAGCCATCAACGCTGGATTCAATCCTGAAGGAGGAGGTCGCAATTTCAATTTTCGGACGCAAGATTCACATTCCAATTTGTTTAGCTATTTAAGACTGACCAGATCAGCATATCGTGAAAAGGATGGTTTCTTTCTTCGGGCTGAAAGTTTTTACAATTTTGCTTCAAATTTGGATGAATTGGATGCGGAACCTGGTTTACCCCCGATAAAGGATTATTACGGAGGTAAATCTCTCCATGAGCAATCACATGGAGAAAGCTTTTTGGCTTTACTTGTGAACAGATTATATGGGAATGGACTTTACATATTTGATGAACCTGAATCGGCATTGTCGATAAGCAGCCAGTTCAAAATGTTAGTCAGAATGAAAAAGTTGGTCGATAAAAATTCGCAGTTTATTATTTCCACTCATTCGCCCTTCTTATTAGCTTATCCGGATGCTGATATATACGTCGTTTCGCATACCGGCTTTGAGTTAGTAGATTATGAAAGTACAGAGCAATATAGGCTAATGAAATATTTTGTAGGCAATTATCAAAGATTTCTCTTGGATTTAGGTTTTTATTAATTGTGTAATTATTCAATCATAGGGCTTTCCTTTAAGTTTGCTGATGGATTTAAAAGTAAGTTACGACAACCTTGTACAGTAAGATTATTGGGGCTGGTCAGTACTCTCCAGAAATGATCATCTCCATCAACAATAATAAATTATAGACTGAACAAGACTAAAATTTGCTAATAAAGAAATATATAGATAAATTTACGAAATGAAATTTAAAATACTATGATATGTCAGAAAATAATATTGAAGTAGCCAGTTGTACAGTGTCAGAATTATTTTCAGGAAAAATAGATAAGAATAAAAATATTAAAGGAGAACTGGTTATTCCGGAATACCAACGTCCTTATGTTTGGGCAGAAAAAGAGTTAGAATAGTGACTCCGTATTCACGGCTAATTAACTCAGGATCCTCTCCACGTAACAAGGATAAAACTATTTCAACCTTGATTTTTGATGTAATATTCTTTCTCTTTTCCATAGCAGTTGTAAAAATAACTTTTATTTTTTACTGCTCGGTTTTTTTGAGGGCTAATATATTTGCTGCATGCTTGTTACCGTTTTTGCTGTACTCTTGTTGCCATTTTCGCTGCACCGTGATTGCCATTTTTGCTGTATTTCTAATTACTTGTTACAACTAAAAGGGCTCAATTTAAAATATTTGATGATAGATTTGCAAAAGGCATAGAATTGGAGCTGATACAGAACAATAAAGATATAGACGCTCGCATTGTTTGGGCAAAAGCAAGTCATAGA
>JAAYFR010000320.1 GCA_012728155.1 Bacteroidales bacterium
ACTATGAACAAGTGTTACACCGTGAGAAAATGTTCTTTGATATTCCACGTCCCAAAAAACCGCAGACACTTCCAAAAATGCTCAATAAGAAGGAAGTGCAAAAAATTATTGAAGTTACCCAAAATCCGAAACATAAACTGATGTTGAAACTTGCTTATGGTATGGGGTTACGTGTCAGCGAACTGGTCAGCCTGAAAATTTCGGATATTGACAGCACCACCATGTTAGTCCGGATAGAACAGGGTAAAGGGAAAAAAGACCGTGTGGTTCCCCTTCCGGAATCAGTCCTTGAAGATATGAGAAGTTATTACAAGGACTATCGTCCTAAAATATATCTCTTCGAAGGACAGCATGGGGGGCAATATTCCATCCGGAGTGCCCAACAAGTTTTTAAATCGGGATTAAAAAAGGCGGGAATCAAAAAACAAATCGGCATACATGGATTGCGTCACAGCTATGCGACACACCTACTGGAAACCGGTACAGATATACGCTTTATCAAAGACCTGCTTGGGCATCATTCCGTCAAAACGACCGAAATCTATACACACGTTACCGACATATCGAAGTCAAAAATAAAAAGTCCGCTTGATTTTCTTTGAATAGATTTATCCTGTAATGCCGTTTACCATTCACATAGGGTTATAACAATCTTTATACAGCGATGAAAGGGTTAACTCCTGCCAAAAAGTCATATTGCATGCTTTGGCAAAGATTTTGACCACACTTAGGTGTAAATCAGCGTGAAGCTGGTTTGAAGAAAGGAGATAATTATGAACTTTAATAATTTTACAATAAAAGCGCAGGAGGCGGTACAGAAGGCGATCGATCTGGCGCAGGGAAACAATCAGCAGATGATTGAGCCGGCACACCTGCTCAAAGGGGTGATGCTGGTGGGTGAAAATATCACCGGTTTCTTGTTCCAGAAACTGGGTGTGAATCCTCAAAACCTGGAGAGGGTGCTCGACAAGGAGATCGAGTCGTTTCCGCGTGTATCGGGTGGTGACCCGATGCTGAGCAGGGAGACCAATGCTGTCTTTCAGAAAGCAACCGATTTTACCGGTAAGATGGGTGACCAGTTTGTATCGCTGGAGCACCTGTTGCTGGCGATACTGGATGAAAAGAACAGTGCATCGCAGATGATGAAAGATGCCGGTATTTCGTTGAATCAGTTGCAGGCAGCTATCCAGGAGCTGCGTAAAGGGGAGAAGGTGACCAGCCAGTCGGCGGAGGACACCTATCAGTCGCTGGCCAAATATGCGGTGAACCTTACGGAACGGGCGCGTAACGGTAAACTTGATCCGGTGATCGGGAGGGATGAGGAGATCCGCCGTGTGCTGCAGATACTGAGCCGGCGTACCAAGAACAATCCTATCCTTATCGGTGAGCCGGGAACGGGTAAGACGGCCATCGCGGAAGGATTGGCATACCGTATCGTGCGGGGTGATGTGCCGGAAAACCTCAAAAGCAAACAGATATACTCTCTGGATATGGGAGCACTGATTGCCGGTGCGAAATACAAGGGTGAATTCGAGGAACGGTTGAAATCGGTGATCAACGAAGTGGTGAAGTCGGAAGGGGAGATTATCCTTTTCATCGATGAGATCCACACGCTGGTAGGTGCCGGAAAGAGCGAAGGGGCGATGGATGCCGCCAATATCCTGAAGCCGGCTCTGGCACGGGGTGAACTGCGTGCAATCGGAGCTACCACGCTGGATGAGTATCAGAAATATTTCGAGAAAGATAAGGCGTTGGAACGCCGTTTCCAGACGGTGATGGTGGATGAACCGAGTGAATCGGACAGCATCTCGATCCTCAGAGGATTGAAAGAGCGGTATGAAAACCACCATAAGGTGCGTATCAAAGACGAGGCGATCATTGCCGCCGTACAGCTTTCGAGCCGTTATATCACCGATCGGTTCCTGCCCGACAAGGCGATCGACCTGATGGACGAGGCGGCCGCCAAACTGCGTATGGAGGTCGACTCCGTTCCCGAAGAACTGGATGAGATTATCCGTAGGATCAAGCAGTTAGAGATAGAACGTGAAGCGATACGCCGTGAAAACGATACGCAAAAGGAGGAATTGCTTACCAAGCAGATCGAAGACCTGCGTGACGAAGAATCGGAATACAAGGCAAAATGGCACTCCGAAAAGGAGATTATCAATAAGATACAGCAGGATAAGATCGACATTGAAAATGCCAAGTTTGAGGCAGAGCGCGCCGAACGGGAAGGCAATTATGGCAGGGTAGCCGAGTTGCGCTATGGAACCATCAAGGAGAAAGAAAATGAGATTGAAGAGCTGCAGGAGCAGTTGCACGAACGCCAGGGTGGGCGCGCGATGATCAAGGAGGAGGTCGATTCCGAAGATATTGCCGACGTGGTATCGCGGTGGACCGGTATTCCTGTCAGCAAGATGATGCAGAGCGAGCGGGAGAAATTGCTTCATCTGGAAGATGAACTTCATAAGCGTGTCGTCGGTCAGGATGAAGCCATCACTGCCGTGGCCGATGCGGTACGCCGTAACCGTGCCGGGTTTAGCGATCCTAAACGGCCGGTGGGCTCTTTCATTTTTCTGGGTACCACGGGAGTGGGAAAGACCGAATTGGCGAAAGCATTGGCCGAATACCTGTTTGACGACGAAAATATGATGACCCGTATCGATATGAGCGAGTATCAGGAGAAATTCAGCGCTACCCGATTGATCGGTGCGCCTCCGGGATATGTGGGGTATGATGAAGGGGGACAGCTCACCGAAGCGATCCGACGCAAACCCTATTCGGTGGTGTTGTTCGACGAGATCGAGAAAGCGCACCCCGATGTGTTCAACATCCTCTTGCAGGTGCTGGATGACGGGCGGTTGACCGACAACAAGGGTAGGGTGGTGAACTTCAAGAACGCCATCATCATCATGACCTCCAATATGGGTTCGAGCCTGATCCGTGAGAATTTCGAGAGGATCACTCCTTCGAACCGTGAAGAGATCATCGAAAATACCCGGAACTTAGTGATGGATATGCTGAAAAGAACAATCCGCCCGGAATTCCTGAACAGGATTGATGATATCATCATGTTTGCCCCGTTGAACGAGAGCGAAATTGAACAGATTGTCCGCATACAGCTCGATGGAGTAGGGAAGATGTTGTTGGAAAATGGTATTGAATTGAAATATACCGAAGAAGCGGTGAGAAGTATCTCCATAGCCGGTTTTGATCCCGAATTCGGAGCACGTCCCGTGAAACGGTTGATCCAGCGTATGGTGCTGAACCAGCTCTCGAAAGACCTGCTGGCAGGGAAAGTGGACAAGACCAAACCGATCGTGATCGATGCGATTGATGATACTATCTTCTTTAAGAATTAATTGCACGACGATATAATTCCAATCATCTTTTCCAGAATCCCGGAATGAACAGCGAGAGCACGGTAAATATCTCAAGGCGTCCTACCAGCATAAGGAAGCTGAGATAATATTTCATAAAGGGAGTGGCCGATTCAAAGGTGCCGCTGGGTCCGTATGAACCCAACCCGAAACCGTAGTTGCTGATGGAGGAGAGCGACACGCCGATTGATTCTTCGAAATTCATTCCCGTAAGACTTAGTATGACTGCGCTGATAACCGTGAGGGTGATATAGAGGAAGACGAAAGCAAATAGCCGCGACATGGTCTCATCGGTGATTACTTTTTGGTTCATCTTCACCACATATAAAGCATTGGGATGCACCTGACGTTTGAAGACCAATAATGCGTTTTTTGAAAGTGCAATCAGGCGGGATATCTTCATGCCACCGGAGGTAGAGCCTTCACTACCGCAAAAGAGGATCATCGTCAGGAAAAGTAGCCAGTAGCCGGAACCCCACAGCTGGAAATCGGCTGTGGCAAAACCGGTGGTGGTGACCGCCGCCACCACTTGGAACAGCACTGTCCTGAAAGTTTGTTCAATGCCACTCATTTTCCCTGTGATCAATAAAGCTATGGTAATACCTACGGTGAAAAGGAGGATAATCAAAAAGTACCACTTGAACTCCTCATCCTTGAAGATGGTGGTTTTGAACTGTGTGACAGCTGCTGAGATAAGAAGGAAGTTGGTAGCACCCAAAAACATCAGCAGGGTAATCACATATTCGGTATAGGGAGAGTTGAAGAAGGCGATACTTGTCTGTTTGGTGGAAAAACCACCCGTAGAGATGGCGGTGAGCGTGTGACAAGCGGCATCGAAGGCATCCATAGGTCCCGCCCAAAGGAAAAAGAACCCCAGAACGGTCAGGCCAAGATAGGTGAGTGCCATCTGTTTGGTAATCTCGCTGATGCGGGGACGGAATTTGTCTTCTGCAATACCGGTCGCCTCCGCTTCAAAGAACTGGCCTGAAAGTCCCCCAAAGATGGGCATAAACGAGAGCACGAAGATGATGATCCCGATCCCGCCGATCCATTGGGTGGTACTACGCCAGAAATGGAGCGATTTGGGAAATGCTTCAATATTGACAAGTGTTGAACTGCCGGTAGTGGTGAAACCACACATGCTCTCAAAAAATGCATTGGTAAACGAAGGGATGGCCCCACTGAACAGGTAAGGAAGTGTTCCAAACAGCGCCATCATCAGCCAGGAGGAGGTGACAGTGAAGTAAACTTCGCGTTTGGTAATGTTGCCGGTGGTCCGTCTGCGCCTCCTTCCGTGAAAGGAGAGTAGCGCACCCGAAAAAAAGCTGATGAGTGCGGAGAGGTAGATACTCCTTACGGCTGTTTCGTTGAAATATTCACCTACGAATGCGGAAAAAAGCATGAAAACTGCCTCAATTATAAGGAGCAGACCTACGGTATTGAATGCGAACTGATAGTTGAACCTCTGCATACGTCATAGATTATCCGGAGAGAACATATTGTCTTATGGGTTGTATGATCTGCTTCGGACAAATTTAATTAAACAGTTTCTCTATACTTTTTAGTGACCTGCTGAGGAAAAATACCACTACCTGGTCGTAGGGTTCAATCAGTGTGTCCCCATCCACCAGCATAGGCTCCCCGTTTCTGATAAGCGCTCCGAAAGTGATGTCGGGTGGCAGGTTCAGGTTTCTGATCAGCTTTTTGGTCACTTTGGAGTTGGGCTTGGCAATCACTTCACCCACATTGGCATCGGCAATGGTGAGGCTCTTTATGTTGGAAGCATCGGCTTTCAGCAACAGCTCATATATCTTGCTGGCGGCAATCAGTTTTTTATTGATCACCGTGCCGATATCGAACCGTTCCGCCATCGAGATATAATCGATATTTTCCACTTCGGCGACCGTCCTTTTCACACCATATTGCTTTGCCATGATACATCCCAATATATTTGCTTCGGAGTTGCCGGTTAGAGCGATGAACGCATCGGTATCGGCGATGCCTTCCCGAAGGAGGAACTCGGTATTCCTTCCATCTTCCACAAAAACGGTCACATTGGATGGGGCCATTTCCACCAACATCTGGGCACGTTCCCTGTCCCGCTCAATGATCTTAATAGTGGTGTTCTGTGGAAGCAGTTGAATGGTACGCATAGTGATGCGGCTTCCCCCCATGAAGATGATCTTTTTGGCTTCGAACGGTCGCTTCCCGAACAGTTCGGGCAATGAGTCGATATGCCTCCGGAGGGTGGTGAAATAGAGGATGTCTTCGGAGAGGATCTGGTCGCTTCCCCTGGGAATAAGAGTCTCTGAATTTCGCTTGATCGCCACCATGTGGAACCGCTTGTTGGTTTGTGCGAGATCGGAGAGATAGGTATTTATAATAGGGGCATTTTCCCTCACCTTGGCCGCGGCAAGGATCACGGTACCGTTGCACAACTCCCACCAGAAGCGGGCCCAGGGTGTTTTGAGCGACATGGCTATCTCCCGTGCCGCGATCAGTTCGGGATAGATCATGGAATGAATACCCAATTTCTCGAAGAATTCTTTATTCTTGGGCAGCAGGTATTCGTAATTATCAATTCGGGCAAGCGTTCTCTTCGCTCCTAAATTGGAAGCAAGCATGCAGGAGGTGATATTTTTTGATTCTTCAGGAGTCACGCCGATATATAGATCGGTATTGGCCGCACCTGCTTCGGTGAGATCTTTGAGCGACGTGCAATTCCCCACGCAGGTGAGTATATCTGTATTGTCACCTATGATGGCAAGCCGCTCTTTGTTGGCATCGATGAGTGTTATATCGTGATTTTCCTGTCCGAGAAGTTTTGCCAGATGGGTTCCGACTTCTCCTGCACCCGCTACTAAAATCTTCATTGCATCTTTTGCAGTTGATGAATCGTTTTATGAATGGTTGTATAGCTGTATAAGAGGGGGGGTGGTGTTGTGAGTAGGTTGAAGGGATGAACGACCCACCTCCTCATACATAGCCATGATATGGTCTAAGATCCCCTGTTTGTCTATTCCGGCAAGCTGTTGAAGCTCTTTGACTGATCCGTGGGTG
The DNA here is from genome assembly GCA_012728155.1 of Bacteroidales bacterium. Taxonomy (GTDB): domain Bacteria; phylum Bacteroidota; class Bacteroidia; order Bacteroidales; family Dysgonomonadaceae; genus Proteiniphilum. The sequence goes on from JAAYFR010000320.1 coordinate 6,441, forward strand.
ATAAATTCATCGGAAATACCGATCCGAAGCAGATGGTGGTCGGTATAACTATTATCCGGAAGGAATTCGAGCACGGCACTTCCCAAACCTCCTTTTATGACCCCCTCTTCCACGGTGATGATATTGTTGAATTCCCCTGCTATCTTGTGCAATAACTCCTCATCGATAGGCTTGAGGAAAACCATATCATAGTGGGCCACACTGATACCCAATTTCTCTGCCTCATCGATAGCTCTTGCAGCACTATTGCCGATAGGCCCAATTGAGAGGAGAGCCATATCTTTTCCTTTTCTTAATTTTCTTCCCTTCCCGATTGGCAGGATCTTGGGGCTATTCTTCCACTTGGTTATTTCACCTTGACCGCGTGGATACCGGATGGCAAAAGGTCCATCATTCCCATAGACACCCGTATACATCAGGTTGCGCAACTCATGCTCGTTATAGGGAGATGAGATGATCAGGTTGGGTATGGGACGGAGATAGGCCAGATCGAATACACCATGATGGGTGGGACCGTCGGGACCGACCAATCCGGATCTGTCGAGGCAGAAAATAACTTTCAACTTTTGTAATGCCACATCGTGGATTATCTGGTCGTATGCCCGCTGCATAAACGATGAATAAATATTGCAAAACGGAATTAACCCCTCTTTTGCCATACCGGCGGAGAAGGTGACTGCGTGCGCCTCCGCAATGCCGACGTCGAAAGTCCGCTTGGGAAACTTCTCCGCCATAAAATTCATGGAGCAGCCGGTAGGCATGGCCGGTGTTATTCCTACGATCTTCTCATTCTCCTCTGCCATCTCCACCAGGGTATGTCCGAAAATATCCTGGTAAAGCAAGGGCTGGTCGGAGTTGTCTTTCACAATCCGCTCACCGGTATCTTTATTGAATAGACCCGGTGAATGCCAGATGGTTGCCGATTTTTCAGCCGGCTTAAATCCTTTACCTTTGATCGTCTTGATGTGGAGCAATTTAGGTCCATGCATCTCTTTGATATTGTGCAATATGCGAATCAACCCCCTCAGATCATGCCCATCTACCGGTCCAAAGTAGCGGATATTAAATCCCTCAAACAGGTTCTGTTCTTTGGTAATCACGGATTTGACGCTGTTATTGAACCGTAGCATCAGGTTTTTCTCATTTTCCGAAATCAGATTTCGTTTCTTGAACCCCTGATAGATATTATTCCGCATCTTATTGTATTTTGAAGATGTGGTCAGTTTTACTAAATAATCCTGTACCCCCCCAACATTGTTGTCGATAGACATATCGTTGTCGTTGAGGATGATAAGGAGGTCATTGGGTTGCGAACAGGCGTTGTTGATCCCTTCGTACGCCAAGCCACCCGTCATGGCACCATCGCCAATGACAGCAACGATATGACGATCCTTCTCTCCACGAAGATTGGCTGCCACAGCCATGCCCAGTGCTGCAGAGATAGAGGTGGATGCATGGCCGGCGATGAAGGTGTCGTATTCACTCTCCTTGGGGTTGGTAAACCCGGAGAGTCCTCCCAGTTTGCGGTTGGTTGAAAATCGATCTCGACGGCCGGTCAATATTTTATGACTATATGCCTGATGGCCTACATCCCAGACAAGCCGATCGTAAGGGGTATTATAGAGATAATGCAGCGCCACTGTCAGCTCCACAGTCCCCAGACTGGATCCGAAATGACCCGGATTATTGGAAAGCTGTTCGATTATGAATTCCCTCAGTTCACCGCAAACTGTTTCCAGTTGATCTATGCTGAGTTTTTTCAGATCTTCAGGGCTATTGATATGTTGTAGATAATTCATTGTTCCTGCATACCGATTTCTACTTAATAATGGATACCGGTATAAAAAAGTTTAGTTCGCCATATCGGAGAAAAATTTGATGCGTACCAGTCGTATTTCGGTTTCTGTATAATCTGACAGCTCCGTTTGGGCTTTCTCCAAATCATCGGTTTCGGTCTCTTTGAAATAGGAGTAGATATCCTGCAGCACGTCCTGATCCATCACCTCGTTAAGGAAATAATCGATATTGATCTTGGTGCCTGAGTAAACGATTGCTTCCACTTCTGAGAGCATCTCATTGAAATCAATACCTTTTGATTCCGCCAGATCGTCGAGAGCCACTTTCCGGTCGATTGCCTGTACAATGGAGACTTTGAGTTTCGATTTATTGGCGACCGTCTTTACACGCAGGTCTTCGGGACGGGTGATGTCATTCTCTTCCACATGTTTGCGAATGAGGTCAACGAACTCTTTGCCGTAACGCTTTGCTTTACCTGCACCTACACCCGGAATGTTTTGCAACTCTTC
>JAAYFR010000321.1 GCA_012728155.1 Bacteroidales bacterium
CCATAAGCCTCCCACGAAAGAGGTGAAAGCAATGATTCCAAATATGGGATGAAGGAAACGGGAAAGGAAGTCATGCTGCCCCCTCTTCTCCTTTTCCAAATGTTTCCACGCTCCGGGAGATGCGACAATCAGCTGCGCTACAGTGATAAAAATATCTCTCCACATTCCTCTTTGATTTTGAATGGCAAAGGTACATGATTTCTCGGTAATAACGAAAAAGCGCAAAAAGAACTTAAGGCTGTAGCAAAGATTTTCTCCTTTCTGAAAAAATCACTTTGATACAGCCCTCCATTGAATATGCCGAACCGGATGAGATCTATTCTTTGACGATCGGCATCGTATAGTATTGCTGTGTTTTAAACAGTTCAAGAGCACCGTTACTCTTTTTCTTGTAATAACGGAAATATACCTCAATATTTTTCATCTCTCCCTGTGACAGACCTGACACATAGTAATCATGAATATTTTTGAAATCTACAGCGGTCAGGATATCGGTTTGATCTTTCTCTATTGTGCCATCTGCATCCGTCAAACGGACATCGACAACAACCCCACTATCGGTCATTTCTGCGGGGTTACAATAAAATGTCAACATTTTCTTAACTCCATCATCCATTTTATAGCTATATGCGAAAATCCAATGATAATCGAAATAGGAAGCCGCATAGAGGACCTGCTGAAAATTATCCAACAGAGGTTCTGTCTCTTGCGCCTCGGGTGCCCCATAGAGAGAAAGATAACTCTTTTCGAGAGGATCTGATATTTTAGTTACCGTTGCATTATAGATACCATCTTCCCTGACTGTGTTCTCGCTCTCCTTCCAAGAGTAAGTGATATATGCAAAACTACCCGGTTCACCTTCCAATTGAATTTCCGGAGAAGTCATGAAAAAACCATCCACTGTCTTGGCATAGGTTACCCCTAAACTTGTACTTGTTATATAAGATAATGGCGATCCCGCATGATAGTTTTCAGAATTCAAACAAGAGGTCATCAGCAATACAGATGCGATAACACTCAGCAATAAAGTCACTTTTTTCATTTCAACGTTCTATATTAATATTAATGTTAGAATTCATATCTCAATCCCACATTCAGATCCATTACGATCTTCCTGTCAGAGTAAATGGTTTTATGTTCGTTTCCCGCATCAAAATAATAGGCTCCTCCTATTTTTCCATAGAGCCTCAATCTGTCGTACAGAGGATAAGAAAGACCTACCCCCGCATTGACCGAAATTTGGGAATTCCGTTGTGATATCTTCTCAACCACCATCTCTGTCGATTCCTCCTCACCTCCATTAAGCGTTATTGTCTGCCCTTCCTGCGCCTCTTTCATCCTTCGGAATTCACCATACAGATCTTTCTCCACCATCCCCCCTACGGAGGCATAGATATTCAATTTGCGCAAAGTAAATAGATTATAATTCATATTTAGCGGAATACCAATATAATGGAGCTTCTGCACCTCTTCCACCCGAAAATTATTGTTGGTATTCCTTGTCTTGGAATGAAGGTACGAGTAAACGACGCCAGTTTCAACAGAGAGGTTGTCGAACAAATACTTGGAAAGAGTAATTCCGAATGATATCGGCTGGTCATGCTCCATTTCCGAAATATTTCCAGAACTATTCGTGGCTTGAAGTGGCGCTTTACTACCCTCAGTTGCATATTTATTGACTTCCGGAGCTGCACCGGCACTGCGTAAAGTCATTGGCGTATTTACTGTCTGTTGATAACCGGTCAACCCCCCTCTCCCGTTGATAGCAAGCAGAAGAGTTTCCTCCCCTCTTTTGGCAACAGCTGCGTCGGCCAACAGAATTTTCTCATCTCCGCTTACCGTAATAATTTCTTCTTCAAAGAACTTTTTATCCTTTTGGGTTACCCCCCTCTCTCCAAGCTTCACAGCCAGTTGAAACATATTGGAATCCAGACTCTTCACCACATCTTTACCCTGTAATTTTTCACGCTCCATCCATGCCGTGAGGATACCCTCCGGAGAGGAAAGATGAATAACCGGTTGTATTCCACTCCTAATATTTCCGGGACTCTTTGCAACCAAAAGCCGCCCCGCATCTACCGACTCAACCGATTCAGATTCTGATTCCGAAACTATTCCTATCTCGGAATCAATGGTACTACCTGTGTAAGGAGATGTGGAAGCAATCTCGGGAAGTATTGTCCCCGCCGGCTCCACAGGATTTTGGAAGAACAATATACTGCCGACGAGCAATATCAATAGTGCTGCTGCCGACCCGGCATACCACCTACGACGGATTGTTCTGCGGAGAACTGCAGCAGCCTTCAACGATCGCTCCACACTCTCCCATCCATCTGACGGAGGAGGCGATTCAAAACCGTTGAGCTTTGATTGGAATTTTTTTCTAATATCGTTATCTGACATCATTGTACCTGTCTTTTATTACTTTGTAGGATGGCTGAAATCTTCTTCCTGAGCATATTCTTTGCCCTGAAAAACTGAGAACGCGACGCTGCTTCGTTAATACCAAGCACTTCGGCAATTTCCTTGTGCGACATCTCTTCGAAAATATACATATTGAACACTTTCCTGTAACCAGGCGGCAAATTTCTTATCATATCAAACACCTCTTCCCTGGGAATATTCTCAATATCAAGTGAATCATCCTCAGGAGTTTCTGATTCATCGGCATTGATATAGCTATACTCTTCCATAAAGCGGTACTTCTGCTTCTCTTTCCTGTAGTTCTCCAATGCCAGATTTACGAAAATCCGTCTTAGCCAACCTTCAAAAGAACCCTTGCCCGAAAACGAGCCGATCTGCGTGAAAGCACGGATAAATCCGTCGTGCAACAAGTCGCGGGCTCTCTCCTCTTCCCCGCAGTAACGCAAACAGACCGCCATCATCATAGGAGCATATCGCTCATAC
>JAAYFR010000322.1 GCA_012728155.1 Bacteroidales bacterium
ACATAGTCCACATGGGTACCCTTGTCACTCTTCATTCGCATCTTGCGACACTTGTACCCAAGGAGCTCCATCTCACCCAGATCTTCCATGTTCATCTTTCCCAATAACTCATCCGTCAATGTTTCCACATCAACTCCCATTGGGTTGATTGCCCTTGTACGGGTAAAATGCTCACCGCTCTTCTTGTCCAGATCGATTTTCCAGTGGTCGTCACCTTTAATGATCTCCAGCGTGTGTGAGGAGTAGTCCTCCCCCATGATCTCCATGGGTACGGTTGTTTCAATTGCTTCCCAGTCGCCCCACTTGTCAAAATAGGTAACAATGCTCATCTCCATGCCCATGGCTTCAGAGGTAGAGCGAATGATTCCTTGTTCAAGGGGATATCTTTTTTTTCCGGCCTCAGCTTGGAGTTCTTTTGCCGAAAATTCCTGTCCCCGGGATTCTCTTTCTTTCTGCTCACCGGAACAACTGCCCAAAAACAGGGCCACCAACAAAAAGAATACAAGTTTTTTCATGATTATTCCGTTTTTAGTTTGCTTTTATCACACTTGTTGATTTATGAATTCCCAGTAATTTGTTTCTCTAATAAAAGTGATCGCCGTCGCATCCGGTAGCGATAATCTCACTGTTTGACTATCCTGCTTTTCAGCGATCTGTATGTCATGTTGCCCCCGGCCAGCGAAGCTAGCTTCTCTGCCACCATCAAGGGAACTGCAATGTCGTCGCCATCTGCTTCCAGGGTGAAAAAGACATCCTTCACCCGGCCTGTATAGTAGCTGGAGTAGCGCACGAGCTCCTTATCGTCCCATTTTGCCATATACTTGTAGCTTCCGCCAGCTCCCCACTCCCGGGTTTTTATATCCGCCAGTTTCTCGTCATGCACTGGATGTAACCCTTTCCTTATGCTCTCGAGCTTCATCTCCAATGCCATCTTCTCTAATTCCGTTCGTCCCGTGACCTCTTCATTTTGACTCTCTGAATCATACATAGTAAGGACGATGGTGAAATTGTAACCCTTGCCGTCGTTCCTTCCGGTTAAGGTGTCAAACTGAATTCCTGCAAAAAGAGGATAGAAGACACAGCTTGCTCTGCCCAGTGTTCGACAGCTTTCAGGAAGAATCTGGAGCAGCTCCGCAGGCACGTCGAACGCAAAAACTCGTTTAACAGCAGGTCATTCCATGTTTATTCTTACCTAAACATTTTATTCAATTCGTGTACAGCATCGAAGGGACTCATTTTGCCCTCGGCCTCAGCGTTATAGGAAAAAGCTCTTAACATTGATTTATACAGATCCCTTAAGGCTGTCAAACCGACTGATTCCGATGAAATTCGGTAACCATCAACGATATAATTATCTAATTTATCTACAATGGGAGTCAATTTCTCATACTCCTGCAGCATTTTTTGAAGATTTTCCCTGTTCTTCCTATCCACTTCTTTATGGAACTTTAACCGGTTGTGATGGATTTGTTGTTCTAATTGTTTTTTCCTTTGCTGATTTCCTGTCGAAGCAGGTTTGCTTCTGAGTTCCGCCAACTCATAATTAAGCGGTTCATTCAATTTCATCATTGAATCAATGCCCTCCCGCCACTGGCCCAAAATATCCATTTCAGTCTCAGTAAGAGGCATAGTGATCGATGTATACTGATCATAAATTTTCTCCCACTCTTTTTGAGCAGCATCAATCTTATTCAGTATCTCCAGATCAAAAGGAACAGGCTTATTGTCCCTTATCCTCTGTTTCTCTTTCTCAGCTTCTTCACAATCATAGAGTAGTTCGTTAATGATTTCCAGTTTCTCCTTATAACGCTCAATTTCTGTTTGACTGGCGGTAAGTGTATTTTCCGGAATCGATGGGAAACTACGCAATATGCGCAGATAGTTGTAGTCCGGGTTATTCTGCAGCAACAAAGTGTCACTACCGGCCGTCATCCCATCTCTCAAAAAGAGGTAACTGTTCTGTTCTCCGTAGCTGTGCACCATACACAACATTGCAATAATTATAAAATCGATCTTTTTCATATGATTCATATTTTTTCAGTTACTTGTCTCCTTTCCTACCCCTCCGAATGATATCGTCGTTTTTGGGGAAGAAACCATGCCTATATCGCTTGAGAATCCA
>JAAYFR010000323.1 GCA_012728155.1 Bacteroidales bacterium
GTTCGATCTCGATGCGGTTCTGTGATCTCAATCCCTCCACATAAATGGCTTTGAAGGGGATTGCGGGACAGACATATTCGCAACCGCCGCAACCAACGCATATCGCCGGTTCGATTTCGGGAATGGTGAGATGTCCCTTGTAAGGCACCATGCGGACGGCCTGTGTGGGGCAGTGTTCCGAACAGGCGCCACAGCTTGTCTCATCGTAATAGACGATACAGTTCTCAATGATAAGTTGTACCTGCCCCATCTGGGTGTGATTCTTCTCCTCTTTGGTCAGGGGAAGGATAGCCCCGGTGGGACATACCTCTCCGCAAATGGTGCAGTCGTAATTACAGAAACCGTGGTCGAAGTAGAGTCTTGGTTGCAGCATCCCCCCCAGGCCATATTCCAGAAAAGCCGGTTTGATTACGTGCGACGGGCATTTACTTACACAGAGATGGCAGGAGATGCATTTTTCCAGCAAGTGGTCGAAGGTGAGGCACCCTGGTGGGGCGATAGGGGTCTGTCGTTTGAATTCTCTCTTGGGGAGCAGATCGCCGGATGTTCTTTCCGTTGACAGGAGATTATTTGTCCCTACTGGAAATATAGTGTCCGAAGTTATTTGTGCGGCAAGTTTTCCCGCTGCCAATCCTGTGACAAGTGAGGCGGATAGGAAGCGGCGTTTCGAATCATCTATCGCCCTGTCTTCTTTCAGGTAACTATAGGTTGGTGCTGCTTTGGTGCCCTTTTCGCCGGCAGTGTTTTTTTTACCCGGCCGTACCAATGTATATTTCATCGCGTTGCGGTTACAGCTTTCGATACAATTAAAACAGCCAACACAACGGCTATAATCGATTTGTTTGTTCTTCGAGTCGATGCAGGAGGCTTTGCATTTCATCTCGCATAATCCACACAGATTGCATTTTTCGTCGACGAACCGGACCTTGAAGAGAGAGAATTTGCTGATGAATCCGAGGGTAGTTCCCACCGGACAGATGGTGTTGCACCACGTCCTTCCGTTGTGCCATGCCAGATAACCTATCACCAAGAGGGTGATGAGCGCAATAAGAAGTGAAGAGAGGCTCAGGATGTAGATGGTGACTTTATAAAAAGTGAAGCTGTTGAACGATGTGAAGATGAGCGCCAGGAGATTGTTTCCCGCAAGGTAGGCCGGACGGAACAGATGGGTGACCATTCTTCCGTATGCACCATAAGGGTCGATCATTCCTAATAGGAAGGTGAATCCGAAGATAAATGCCAAAATGGTACCTGCCAGTACGCTCCAGCGAAGCAGGTTCTTAGCTTTGCTATAGCGATATCTCTTTTTTTTATGAATTTTCTTAGAAAGCCATGCTACTATATCCTGATAGATGCCCATAGGGCAGATGGATGAACAGTAAACCCGGCCAAAAAGAAGCGTAAGCACTAACAATGATATAAGAATAACGATATTGAGAGCGAGTAACGCGGGAATCAGTTGTACCTCAGCCAGAAAGCTGACGCAATCAGGCAGAAATCCTCTGAAATCCAAAAAATAGATTGTAATCAGAGTAAAGAAGAGCAGAGAGACTCCGATACGTATTCTTTTCAGCATGACATTATATTCGTACTCTCTTGATTTTCAGGTTGTCTAATTGCATTGTGCCTATACCCAACTCTTCGCCTTTGGATAGATGTGTCACATTCTCGAGTGGCATTTCACGCGCCTGATTGAAGAAGTTGGCAGCGGCAGTATCAACAGCCACAATATCTTGAGAGATAAAAAGACCTTTGGAGAGCACCACATCGGAGAGTGATTTTCCTCTCGGGCCGCTGCTCTTCATTAACCTGTAGGCATCCACTATATTCAATACCGGTTTCTTGGAGTAGGTACATATGTCTGCAATGCACTGTTGAAGGTCGTTGGCATGGAAATAACCTCTGTCCCACACAATTCCCATATAGTTTTTCATGGAGATGGTGAGTTGGGCACCACCATGATTTTTCAGGATGGGCACATTGATCCATTTGTTACTGTCTACAATTGCCTGGTGGACCTTGGCAGTTTTCAGGCTCCTTCCCTTAGGGAGGGATACATCTTTGTAGTATGACTCCTGATGGGCGGGAACCACTTTGGCGCCTGCCTTTTTTGCTGCCTCTTCGATACCGCTATTGGCATACGATTTACGCCAGTCGTCGCAGGTATGATCGAACACGGTCACCTCCGCCGCACCGGCATCGAAACATTGTTTGATGATCTCGGTCACTAATTTCGGATTGGTATTGGCCGCCATCTCCACGGGCTGGTCCCATCCGATGTTGGGCTTTACGCACACCTTGTCCCCTTTGCTGATGAAATTGCCCATTCCGCCCATTTCGGCGATCGCTTTGCGGAACATCGCCTCCGGTTCACCTCCCATCACGGCAACCAAATCATACTTATTGGTGGCGTTGGCGGTTTCAAACGACTGGGTGAGAAGGCTCATCGCATCTGTCTCTTTCACTGTGGTAAGCGCTGCTCCAGTGAGAGCTGCCGCTCGTAAGAAATTCCGTCTATCCATGATTTATTGTTTTTATATAAAATTCTGAAGTTAAGAACTCAAGAAGAATTTGTTGTACAATCGTTCTTCTTCAATCATCAAATTGTCACTATTTCCCAATAAAGCATCACATCAAATTTATCCGTATTCCCCCGAAAATCGTGGCGCCGGGCATGGGAAATCCGGCGTTGATCTCATATTCTTGGTCGAGCAGGTTTTCCCCTTTCGCAAAAATGCCCAGCCAGTCGAGAGCTTGGTAATTGATACGTGCGTTCCAGAGCACAAAACTCTCTTGTCCGGGCTCAGTCAACGAGGTGTGGAGGTTACCAATATATTGTATCCCCGACGAAATAGCCCACCGACTTTTGGCATAGTTGCCACTCACATAGAGCTTCTGTTTGGGAGCACCCAATATCCTATGGGTCATATTCAGGTAACTGTAATTGGCGGAAAAGCGCAACTCCCGGGTTGCCTGAAAAGTGGTGCTGACCTCGAAGCCTTTGTTTTCCACCTCTCCTATATTAGCCCATTTCCCCCTGTTCGGCTCGGGTTGCTGTATCATGTTATCTCCTTTTATATAGAAAAGATTGATGCTTAGGCTCAACCTGTTCTTCATGAACATCTGCAGGAGCGATATCTCGTAATTCATCACCCTTTCCGGTTTCAGATCCGGATTTTGCGGGGGGAACATATACATCTCCCGGATGGTGGGATTGCGAAATCCTTTACTCATAATGGCCTTTAAAACGGTGCTGGCCGAAGGGGTAAAGCTGGCCCCTAATTGTGGTATCCATTCCGGGCCGTTGATCTGGTGATAATCGTACCGGATCCCCGCATTCAGTGTCAATTTATTCTCCCACATCGTCTGCTGCAAGTTCAAATAGCCTGCAATATTGTATAGCGAGGTGTCTGCCAACTGTTGGTTATTGGCTTCATCGGGAAATTTATTGAATGCTTCACCTCCAAAATGTTGGTAGTCGAATCCGGCGGTAGTTTTATTCCCCCTGAAAAGGGAATGGGACTGGTAAACCGATATCCCCGCCATCCGGTCGGACGAATGAAACCGATATTCGGGAGGTAAAGCCGATGAGACGATAGAGATTCCATCATTTATCTTGTGTGTGCCAAAATTATAAAACAGCTTGACCGCTCCCGAAGTGTTTGCATATTCGTTTTCAACTGCCAGAGAAGCCATCCCCCGGGTGATGTCGGCATCGTTATCGATCATAAGTGCTGTGATCGGCCCCGGATTCGAAGATTCCGTATTGGAGATATTCAGATCTGCAAAACTTCTCCAGTTGGATGAGATATCATACCCCACTTTCGCATAACCGTTCCACTGTTCGAACTCCATGTTCTCCCGATGCCCGTCGGAGCGGTTGTATCCTATATTTCCGTTCAGGTGCAATTTGTCTTTTTTCCATCCTGCGGAGGCTTCGGCACTCAATGTATTGTAACTTCCATACATCACTTGGCCCATGGCGTGCGACCCGTTCCGTTGTTGTTGCTTGGTGATGATATTGATCACACCGCCCATGGCATTCGACCCGTAGAGTACCGATGCGGGGCCGCGCACCACCTCCACCCGTTCTGTCATCATGGACTGGTAACTGTCGGCCAACGGATGCCCCATCAACCCCATGTACTGTGGATGTCCGTCGATCAGTATCAATACGCCTGCAGTGGGTGCTCCTCCAATCCCGCGGATACTCATTCCTCCGGCTGAACCATTGGCCACACCGTAGCCCATCACGCCTCTTTGTGTAATGAACAAACCCGGCACTTCTTCGGTCAGCAAGGGTAGGAGAGAGGGTTGAATTCTCTCTTCGATCTGTTTTCCGGAAATTACCGATATACTCATGGGCAGGTTGCGCAGATTGACTTTCGGCATGGTTCCGGTGACGATCACCTCATCCAGCCGGATAGTGTCGTTAAGCTCCTTGGCCGGCTCATTTCCTGAATGACTGTTTCCTGCTGCCAATGGAAATAGTGAAAGCGTAATGCAATAGAATAAAAGGGAGATTGTATGCATATTTACCCTGATCATTGTTGGTTTAAAAGCGCGATTGTACCTATGAAAATTGCCTCTATAGTATATTGACAGCGATATCCTGTTTATATTATCCAGGGAAATTTGAAGCAGGACTCGTCGTAAAGCGAATAATCGGCCTTCCCGTTTACTGCAAATGTTTTTATTTGTCCGGCACCATGTAAAAGATCGATGGCAAATTGTACAGTTGCCCCCGTTTTGATGCGGTCTTCCACTAAAAGGATCGATTTGCCTGTATAGTCAAAATCGATGGGAGAGATCAGTTTTGGGCTGTCATACTTCGGCCGTTGGTCAGGATCGCGCAGATTGATTTTTAAAAGCTCTATGTCGATATTCAACCGCTGGTTGATGATTGCCGCCGGAACGATTCCGCCGTTGGCAATGGCGACAATCATGTCGAAAGTCTCGTGGAAGGTGATCTCACGAAACCGTTGCATGACTTCTTCAAATGATTTTTCTACCATCCTCTTATATTTTGGCGATTGCTTTCAACAAGAGATAGCCGCCGAAGAGTTGGATGAGCATTCCCGGAACGCCAAGTCGGAAATCCTGTACCGCCATGGCAAAGTTGTGTGTCATGCCCCATTCTATGCCGGTTCCGATCAGCTGGTAGGCAAGGATGGCTACCAAAATTGCCAAAAGAGACACCTTTCCCGCATGCTTGGCGGCCAAAGCGGCAGCAATCGCCAAAATGACTGATTTGACAATGATGGCCGGCAGTACGGCAGCAGGTGGCATACCGAACAGGAGGTGGTTGGCCAGCGGAGACAAGAGGGCAGTCAGCAATCCCACATGGATTCCATATTTGTAAGCAGCAATCAACGTAAAGAAATAGATAGGCAGGAAGATAAATCCTCCTTGTGGTATCAGGTGAGCCAACTGCGGTAAAAGCAAGTTGCCGACAATAAATATTGCTGCAAACAGATAAGTTTTCGTGTTCGTGAGGCTTAGAGAGTGCAATTTGACTGTTGTTGACATAATTTTTTTTTTATTTATATCGGTTTATATATTTCGGGTAGTATTTTTCTGTTTGTCTGAAAAGGATGCGATACATACTTTTCTGGAAGTTTCGGAATATCCTTTACAGAAACGGACAATCTTTACAAAACTATGAATTAAATCGCTGCTTTTCGAGAGGGAAATAGTTATTTTTTATTAAAGAGCATCGGCAGGAATTCCGACAGATAGATCCGCCAGTTACGCCATGTGTGGCCTCCTTCCGATTCCCGATAAATATAGGGAAAACCCATTCTATCGAGTTTTTCCCTGAAATCGATATTTGCCTGGTAGAGGAAATCCTCTTTTCCGATGGCAATCCAGTATAGTGCGTATCCATTGCTTTTCTGTGTAACCAATGTTGCATCGATATCCTCATATACTTTTGATTTTACCTCTTCGTTGGGCATGATGGCGGCGGAGAAAAGTCCTATGTAGTCAAAGGTGTTGGGGTAATATCTTGAAATATGCAGGGTATGAAACCCACCCATGGAGAGTCCGGCAACAGCCCGTCCCGATTTTTCCGGAATGGTGCGGTAGTGGGAATCTACAAACCGGATGATCTCTTGGAAAGTCTCTTCATATTTTCCATCCATGGTGTGTGGCAGGCGGAATTGCGGCTTATAGAAATTCAGGCTCGACTCTCCCGGAGCAGCTTCCTGTGCCACATTCCCGTTGGGCATTACAATGATCATCGGTACTGCTTTGCCTTGGTCAATCAGATTATCCGTTATCTGTGACGCTCGTCCGAGGGTCATCCAGGCCTCTTCATCGCCCCCCATGCCATGCAGCAGGTAGAGGACAGGGTAGGAGGTCTTACTCTCCTCATATCCCGGTGGAGTATAGATGGTGATCCGGCGGGTCATGTCGTTGCCGGACGATTGATACCATTGCTTCGAGACTGTACCGTGTGGAACGCTGTTTACCTTGTATAAGTCAGCCTGTCCATCTCCGATAAGCAGCAGATTCAATGTGCTGGCCACATCACGTCGATAGTACACATTGTTGGGATCGTTCATCTGCAGCCCGTCCACGTTGAAAGCGTAGGTGTACAATTCGGAAGGAAGCGGTTGTGTGGTATAGCTCCAGATGCCGTCGCTCTCTTTCGTCATTTTCGACTCCTCTCCCGGAATCAAAAAATCTCCTGTCACAAATACCTCTTTGGCATTGGGAGCTACTAAGCGGAATGTGACGGAGTTGTCGGCATTTATCTCAGGCGAGATAATCTCTTTTCGCTGACCGGATGGAAGGTTCTCTTGCGATTGCACTTTCGGTAAAAAAGTCAGCACCAAGAGCGCCGTGAAAAATTGGATAAAATAGATTCTCTTCATACAAGCTAATTTTGTTTCACAAAGCTAATAAAAAACTTGTACAATGTAACATGCAATTTCATATTTGCCAGTGGACCGTTGTCTCATTCTGAAAAGAGTAATGTTACCTATATCAAAAGTGAGCATTCCATTGAGTATTCATTGTTTTGTCCAACAATGATTGGGTAAAATCGTTAAGTATAGGTTATCTTTGTATTGCCGGAGAAGTAAAAGGAGAGATCTGATCCGTTAGGTGGACCAAGAATGAATAAGATTTTAGATAATGTGAAGGAGGAAGTGGAGAGGTTATGGAGTTCTCCCCTCGTTTTGTGTTTGATGCTGACAATGGTCTTCAACTATCCGGGATTTAATAATTACACTATTTCAGCCCAACCTGCTGATTATAGTGCTCATTTCCCAATACCGGAAGCCCAGATAAAGTCAATCAATGGAAAACCACAATTGTGGGTGAACGATGAATTTGTTGTCCCTTTCCTCTCATTTGTCAATAGTGATGCGGACAATCCCATAAGCCGGATTATTAATGACAGGCAGGTTTCTTATGCTGCCACATATGGAAATATTCACCTGCATCAGGTCAATGCATCGGCATGGAAAGAAAAAGAGAGCTGGAATTTTTCCAGGTTGGATGAAGCCTTGATGCGGATTGTGAGAAACGACCCTGATGGTTTTATCTTGCTTCGGTTAGATCTATCAAGGGAGTGCCTGACTGAATATTATGATTCCACAGAACAGGTGCGTTATGTGGACGGTTCTTATGGAGACCAGGTGTCAATCGCGTCAGAAGCATGGCAAAGGAATGCGATGGATATATTGACTACTACCATCAATTATATTCAAGGTCATACGGAATACGCATCACGGGTTATCGGGTATAATTTTACAGCCGGAGGTGGCAGAGAGTGGTTCCAATATAATTTTGTGGAAAGCGGGATCGATGTCTCCGATGCCAATATGGATAGATTTAAAGCATGGTTGGAGAAGAAATATGATACTCCTCCCCCGATTGGTGCTTTGTATGACAAATTAAAGAACGGATGGATAGCCGGTACCGATAGGGTATATTATACCCGGTTGGATGATCCGGAAGTATTGGATTATCTCGATTATTACAATGAGATGGTAGCCGGGGTAATCACCAAATTTGCCTCTTTGATCAAGAAAGCTACCGATCGAAAAGCTATTGTGGGGATATACTACGGATATCAGTTGGAGTTACCGGATGCCCGATCGGGACATTTTGCTTTGAACACTATTTTATCGAATCAAGATATTGATTTTCTAACATCTCCCGTCTGTTATCAGAATCGAAATGAGGGAGGACTTGGAGCGGAAATGACTTTGATAGATGCCATCCATAGTAGAGGGAAACTCTATCTCTATGAGTGTGATTTCCGGTCGCCCCACAACTCACTCGATCGATATGTGGGTGAAGGAATTGACAGAAGCATTGCGAATCATGACTATCTGGTTCAGGTATTCAGGCGTCAGTTGGGCTATCAGATTCTGAAAGGATCGGGAGGATGGACCTATGATCTTGTGGGTCGGGGTTGGTATGACCATATTGATTTTTGGAAGGAGATAAACCATTTGACTGAGTTGTATCGTTGGTACGAACAATTCAGACCTCCAGCTGCTCCCCAGGTTGTTTTGATTGTAAATGAGGAGGGGCTGAAATATGCGTCGGATCCTTGGAAAATCAGCAAATATATGTTGAATTACTTGCGGGACGAGTTATATAAAACTTCCGTGCAATTCGGGATGTATACCTTGAATGATTTGTTGGAAGGACGGGTTCCAGGATCGGCTACGCTTTATTTCATGGTGGGGATGTTGGATGTGGATGATAAGTTGGCAAACAAATTGACGAAAATACTGCATAAAAAGGGAAAAACAGCCGTCTGGTTATGGGATTTTGGGCAGACTCCTCACTCTGTCGTTTATCAACTCACGGGGATGGCATTAGAGAAAACTGCCGATGCTATATTGCCAATAATATCCTTGACAAATGATGGCAGAGATAGATTGCAAATCGTCAATAATATTCAACATACTATAGAGAAGAAAAATCAAATCAGTTTCCTTGCTTCCCGCACAAAAGGAGTGGAGATATGGGGTGAAACCGGAAAATACCCCACATTTATTTCCTGTTCAGTGAACGGATCGAGTCAGATTTTCTATGGTTCTTACAGTATAAAAGCAGACTTAATCAAATTCTTAGCTAAGAATGCCGGGGTACATCTCTTTTCTAAATTGCAAGATCCCATACTGGTCAATTCAAATATGTTGGTTTTCCATGCGGCTGAAGCAGGCGAAAAATCACTTTTTTTCCCAAAGAAAACAGATCTCTACGATTATTATACCGACACCTGGTATGAGGCAATCCAGCAACTGAATTTTAGCGCTGACTTTTCGGAGACAAGATTTTTCTTCTATGGCAGGCGGAAAGATTTCCGTAAAAAATAAAATATATATATTTTAGAGTGTCATGCAATAGTGTTCTTTGTCGCATCTCAAGGTGGCGTGGCATATTGATGAGTAATTAACTGATACATAAATATACAAAAATGAAAATTAAGAAACTTGTTTTGCTGTCGTTTGTCTTGGCTTTTTCTGGTATACTTTTAGCCGCTGAAAAGATCAGTTTTGGTCTATTGACATGTGATTTCAGGGAAAATCCAATTGCAGTTGACAATAACCATCCTGTTTTTGGTTGGAAGCTGCAATCGAACTCCGACAATGTTTATCAAAAGGCTTATGAAATTATTGTGGGTGACTGCATCGATGAGATCAAGAATTTAAAGGGGAACAACTGGTCAAGTGGAATCGTGCAGAGTAACAATAACAGGCACGTGAAATATGAAGGAATTCCTTTAAAATCTTTTACACGATATTACTGGCGTGTAAGAGTATATGACACGAATGACCGACCATCAGCATGGAGTGATATCGCAAGTTTTGATATGGCGATGTTGGACGAAAACGATTGGGAAGCACAATGGATCAGCGATGGGAGCAATGCTCCCGAGGAAACGGCCGACTTTTATAAAGATGATCCGGCCCCTTTGTTCAGTAGAGAGTTTAACATAGAGAAAGAGGTTGAATTGGCCATGCTTTATATTAGTGGGTTGGGATATTATGAAGCA
>JAAYFR010000324.1 GCA_012728155.1 Bacteroidales bacterium
GACATCGCCTATGATGTAGGATTTGGGGATCCCCATTATTTCAGTTTCATTTTCAAGAAACATACAGGCATTTCGCCCCGAGAATTTAGAACCGGAAGCAAATGCCTGTATTGAAGAAGTGATCTCTTGGTAGCCGTCACGCCTACCCTTGGTTGCCGGTCTGCTTCTTGCCTGACAGGTGCAGCCAGGACGGTAGGGCAAGACTGAATTTCTTCTTGTCACGCAACGACATGATGACGCTTTGCAGCACTATGAAGAAATACAGCAAAAGTCCACTTACTATCGCTTGGAAGTTTGATTGAACTCCTCCTGCACGGATCAGTTCATTGATCACTAGAAGAATCAACGTACCGATCGGCGCCCCAAGCAGGTTGCCTACGCCGCCGTTGAGCAGGGTCCCGCCTATGATAGCCGAGGCTATTGCTTTCATTTCGGCTCCTGCCGCATTTCCGACATTGCCAGCCCCTGTTGTCATTATGTACACAAACCCTGCGATGCCGGCCGTTAGGCCGCATATCACGTATGTGAGGAATACCGTTCTCTTTACGTTAATACCGAGCATCATAGCGCTATTACTATTGCCGCCGACGGCATAGACATTGCGCCCGAAACGTGACCATTTCATAACGGCTGCAAGGATTACAAGAAGGACAACCACAACAATGACACCAGGTTTTATCTCACACGGGATGAAAATGCCCAGTCTGTTTTTTGTGCCAAGCCATGGGATCACCATATTAAAATTTCTCAAACTCACGAATGCAGGCATAGTCACGTTGATCGGGTCTTTATGGAGTGTCGTCAGTAGCCCCTGTGCCAGGAACAACCCTGACAGAGTTATGATAAATGGTTGAATCTCAAGATAGGCAATGAGATATCCCTGCAGGAGTCCGAATGCGAGGCCTATACCCAGTGAAACAAGCACGGCGCCCCCGATGCTTCCCACCTTAGATTCCAGAAAGACAGCACAGGCCATTGTTATCAGCCCGCATACTGAGCCTATGGATATGTCGATACCGCCTCCAATCATGACGATGCACAAACCCAGTGGCATGATGATGAGCGGAGCATTTAGGTTGAACAAGTCAACAAATGTTTGGAACTGCATGAAACTACCTGGAAAACTGATAATTGCAAACATATACATCAGTACAAATATGATTGCAGCTATGAGAAAAAGAATATTCGAATTCGATAGTCTTGTCTTTGGTTTGATTATGTTCAAAGATGCCATCCTATTCCTCCTTCCCGGTTGAGTTTGCGATGGAAATCAATGAATCTTTTGGAGAACTTCCTTTGAACTGGCCAGTAAGTCTCCCGGCTCGAACCCGTTCCAGAGTTTTGCTGACAAAAACTCTGACTACTGGCGATGCAACCACCATGAGAATGATAATGAAGACCGCCTTGAAAACCTTGATCATCGCGGGTTCTACCTCCAGCCTAAGCAGGGTCCTGTTAAGCATTTCGATAGTGTACGCACCAATTATGGAACCTGTAATGTTGAATTTCCCACCGCCCAGCGAGTTTCCGCCTATTGCCACGGCAAGAATTGCATCCATCATGATGTTTTTGAGTAGGTTGACGCTATCGTGACGCCCTGCCTTGTTCACTGCAATGAAACCTGCGACTGCGGTACAGACGCCCATAAGCAAGAAGGTAAGAAATATAATCTTCTTCGGATTGATACCGTTCAGACGTGCAGCATTAGGGTTGATCCCCACAGTCTCCACATAAAGCCTGAGATTTGTGGTCCTGAATAGAATTGCAACAAGCACGATGAAGACAACAGTTAGGATTATTGGAGTCTGTATTGGTAAGCCCGGTATTACGGTGCCAATTTGATTCGATATGTCATTAGCCAGTATGGGAGATAATTTGCCGTCGATCATAAAGGCTATGGACCTGCCCCCGGTATACAGTATGAGGGATGCAACCATTGGCTGAACCTCGAACACCGAAACCAGTGTGCCGTTGAATGCGCCGAGAAGTAAGCCTACGACGCAACTCAGGAGGAAACCAGCCACTATGACAAGCAGAGTAACCTCGCCGGCATGCAGAACGAACAGGACAAATACTGCAGAAGAGATGGTGGCACTTACCCCTACGCTTATGTCCTGCCCTTGTGAGGCTGCAGTTACCAGAGTCATGCCTATTGACAGGATGACCAACTCAGAGGCCCCGAACAAGATATTCGGTATATTCCCGTAGAATGCTCCGTTTACCACGGTGACGCTGAAATAATCTACACCCTTTATCAGATTAATGATAATGAGCAGCATCATAACCGAGATGGGGAGTACCAGCTGAGATAGATTTGTTATCAATTTGCGCATATGTACTCTCTCCCCTGGGCTATCATGTTCATGACATCGTTTTCTGTCAAATCTGTTCCCCTGAGTTCTCCTACGATTTCACGGTCCTTCATGACTATCAATCGGGAACATGTTCGGAGCATCTCTTCAATTTCTGAAGATATGAATGTCAGGCTCATTCCGCCTTCAGCGAGCTTGATCACAAGTTTTTGAATCTCTACCTTGGTCCCAACATCAATTCCTCGGGTTGGCTCATCCAAGATCAGGTATTCTGGGTTAGTGAGTAGCCAACGGGCCAGAATGACTTTCTGCTGGTTGCCCCCAGAAAGGGATTTGATTGGCGTGTTGGAGGTCGGGGTCTTGATATTCAATTTCTTTATATACTCGTCGGCAAAGTCCTCCGCCTGTTTCAATGAAAAAGGTTTGAAAATGCCTCTCATGACCTGCATGGTTAGAATGATATTGTCGCGTACCGAAAGGTCAGCGATAATACCGTCGCCCTTGCGGTCCTCTGGAAGATATCCAATTCCATGTTTTATTGCTTGCAGGGGCGTCTTGACCTTCACCTTTTTCC
>JAAYFR010000325.1 GCA_012728155.1 Bacteroidales bacterium
CCCTGTCTGTTGTCCATCCTATCACTGTTGTTCTGAGCTTCTAAGGTACAGCTCATGGCGAATATGGCAACCAGCGCCATAAATAGCATTTTCTTCATAATGATACATTTTAAAAGTGAATAAAATCGTCTCTCTCCTTATGACTCCCGAAGATAAGCAAAAGTTTAAAATGAAAATAGCATTTATTCTATTTAAATCTCATATTATCAAATATCTATAGATTATTTAATCTGGTTTATCAGATAAAAATGTCGCTTCGTCGATAAAAATAGCTTGTTAATCTATTTCTTTTATAATTGATACTTTTAGAAAAATTTAAACAGGTTTGGCTTTTTTCACCTCTTTCTGTATATTTGCATGTTATAAGGTGTGCCTCAGGCCAGTCAAGATAGTTTGAACTTGCCATTCGGCTTTGCTTATATTGGTACTCACTTTAACTCAAGAGTTGTGGAAAAGAAATATAAAGCAGATAACGGGTTGGGAAATTTTTTCTGGGGATTTTTTTCTCTCCTCCTGTTAGGTGTGATAGTCTATAGGTTCAAGCATGGTGAGAAGATCTGGATGGATTTTATCTACTTTGCCTTTGCGATCATTTTTATTCTGTCGACCACCATAAAGGAGTATGCCGTAACCGAATTGAATTTTCTGGAGATCCGTTTTATATTGAAATTGTTCTCAAAGAACAGAAGAATAGCTATTGGAGATATTATAGGTTTGCAAAAAATAAAAAAGAACCAGCTTCGTGTCGATAAAGTACGTGGGTTTGAAATGCTCAGGGTAAAGGAATCGGAGATGGATCCCCTGATAGCCGAACTGAAAGAACGGAATCCGAGAATCAGGATCGCCGGAGAGGATTAGAACATCTCCTCCCGTGGGTATTTCTCTTCCACTTTGCTGAAAAGCCAAGAGGCCACGGTACCTACGATGAAAAGCAGTAAGCTCCAGAGCAACGCCCCCCAAAAGCTTAATCCGGCCAGCGTCAGTTGATCGGCAGTAAATGCGGGAAATACCACCGTAGGGAAAATAGCCAACGATGAGCCGACCACCATCCCCAGGATAAAGTGATACATACCGGAATAATACCTCCTGAAAAGCCAGGAGGCCAGTTTGGCAAAAAGTAGCACGCAGATGATAAAGCCGATAATCAGCGGAATAATAACAGCAAAGTCGAAATCCTTGATGCCGATCGCCATCTTATCGTAAAGCCCGAAGTAGATAAGGAAATTGGAGGGACTCATCCCCGGCACGATCAGTCCCAATCCCATCAATAGTCCTGATCCGAGCCATACCAATAGGTTGGGAGTTACTTCGGTGAGTTGCTGTCCGCCAACCAGCATCAGTGCAAAAAGGGCGATGGAGGTAACGACAAGAATGCCTATATCGGAGGATCTTCTTCCCTGCTGGCCCGCTGTCTTATAGAGGGAAGGGAAAGTGCCGGCCACAAAACCGACGAAGAGGGAGACAAACAGTGCGGCATATTTGCCGAATGCTTTCTCTACCACTACGGCAAAGAGAACGATACCGATTGCGGCACCGATACCTACAGGGAGGAAGTAAAGCACATTCTCCATAAACTTCTTCCGTATGTTGGCGAGAAACCGGATCAGCGGGTCATAGATGCCGAAAATCACCGCCAGCACACCGCCCGACAGGCCGGGAAGGATAAATCCGATCCCGACCAGGGCTCCTTTCAGGAGGCGGATAAACCAATCTGTTACAGGATTTATTTTTTTATGCTCTCTCTCTCTCTCGATTTTCTGCCTCTTCATTGCCTCCTTTTTATTGTTGACTTATGGTGCCTGCTTGTGAACCCTTATTTCTTTCCGAAGAGCGCTCCGAAAATGCTGCGGGTGATGGTTTTTCCCAGTTCGTTACTGATTTGACGTTGTGTGCTTTTACCCACCTGGTTGAGGATATCGCCAATGAATCCCTGGTCGGCTTTCTTTTGTCGTGCGGCGGCACGCTTCGCCCGCTCTTCATCGAGTGCAGCCTTCTGTGCTTCCTTTTGGAGACGGATGCGTTCTTTTTCCTCTGCTGCAAGTCGGCGTTCCTCTTCTAATAAATCCTGTTTTTTTGATAGCACTTCAAAGGCTGACTCGCGGTCGATCAGTTTTTCATATACTCCATAAATCAGGGAGCTGCGTATCAGCTGGTCTCTTTCACCCACCGTGATTGGGCCTATCTGTCCCTGTGGCGGAAGGATATTGGCCCGTTCTACCATTTGGGGGGCTCCTTTTTCATCGAGGAAGGAGACGAGTGCCTCTCCCGTATTGAGTTGGGTAATGGCTTCGGCAGTGTCGAAAGCGGGATTGGCGCGGAAGGTGTTGGCAGCTACCCGTACCGCTTTCTGGTCGTTGGGCGTATAGGCACGCAATGCATGTTGCACACGGTTTCCAAGCTGTCCGAGAATGTTTTGCGG
>JAAYFR010000326.1 GCA_012728155.1 Bacteroidales bacterium
CCCTCCATATAGAAGAAGGGCGGTTGAAGGATTCCGGCAGGAAAACAAATTTCGTTGGATGAGGGATTATAGTAAGCGTTGACCGTTTGGGGTGACATAAACCATTTTGTTTTATCGACCGGCTTACCCAGTTCATCCATCATCTCTGCATATGCAAATTCGGATGCCCGAACCATATTCTGCCAGTAAGAATCCTCTTTTATTTCGAGAGACGAGTAATCTTTCCACTTGTCGGGATATCCAATCTTCACAATAAACCTGCTTAGTTTCTCCTGTGCTTTTACTTTTGTAGCATCACTCATCCATTCCAAGGCAGCAATTCGTTCACCCAAAGCACTTTTCAGGTTACCTACCAGATCGAGCATCCGCTCCTTGGCTTCCGGTGGAAAATATTTTTTTACGTAGAGTTGCCCGACTACTTCTCCCATTGCCCCATTCACGGCATCGATGCTTCTCCGCCAACGGGGGCGAAGCTCCTTACTGCCGCTCAATGTCTTGCCATAGAACTCAAAATTGGCATCTACAAAGTCATCACTAAGGTAACCGGCGGCAGAATTGATCACTTTCCAGCTCAGGTAATCACGCAGCACTTCCAGCGGCTCTTTATCGATAATGCCAATAGCTGTTTTTATCGGCTCAATTTGTCCAATATTAATACTGTCTATTCCAGCAGCCCCTACCTGCTCGAAATAATATGTCCATTCGAATGGAGCAACCTGCGCATCAAGATCGGCTATAGCCAATTTGTGATAATTGAGCTCCGGTTGACGTTGCATTTCCCTTGTAAAGTGCGCTTGAGCCAGTTTTGTTTCAATATGCAACACGTTAAGGGCAGCCTTCAATGCATCCTCATCATTAAACCCTGCATTGCGGAACTGTATTTTCATCAACTTCTCGTACTCTCCTCGCACCGTTTTGGTATGTTCATCCTGTAACAGGTAATAATCCCGGTCGCCCATGCTTATACCCGACTGGAAAAGATGGGCGATATTCATAGCACTGTTCATGTCGTCGGGAGCTACATAAAATCCGAAGAACGGATTCGCCGCAAAACGGCTTATCCAGGCGGTCATCCGGATCACATCTTTTTTGTTAGAGATCGCCGCAATTTCCTCCAGTTGTCCGCGGATCGGTTCTGTGCCATCGGCATTCAACTTCACGCTATCGATACCCATTTTATAGAGGTCGCCTACTTTCTGCGCATTGGAACCCACCGGGTTTTCCTGCTTCCCAAGTTCCTCAATGAGGGACTGTATCTGCGTTTGGTTGTTTTCACGCAATTGATCGAAAGAACCATACCTCGCATATTCATCGGGGATAGGGTTGGCCTCCTGCCATCCTCCGGTAGCATATTGATAGAAACTCACACCGGGCGCAACCGTGGTGTCGAGGTTAGAAAGATCGAGCCGTTCCTTAGGCTGCCCTGCTTTCTGTTGGGTACAACTTGTGGTAATCATAACTGCTAAAACGATAATAAGATATGCAATCCGTTTCATACGACTAAAACTATTTATTTTCAAAGGTGTCGTATGGAACTCGC
>JAAYFR010000327.1 GCA_012728155.1 Bacteroidales bacterium
CTACTATACAGTTTGCATCACCCGAGTATATCGCCAAGTTAAAATATCCAGAGACCAGCCGAAAAGCTGTTAAATTTGTGGATTTAAGATAAGGAAAGGCGATTGGATTGTCGGAATGGCAAACCAATCGCCCAAATTATATGAGTGCGTAGAGTATATGCAGGAGTATTTTACCCCTCTTTGAACCAACCGGAATAGATCAGGTAATTCTTTGCTATTTTCTGGTTGATCTCCTTGGATTGTTCCGGGTCGACTTTCTTTACGAATTTGGCAGGCACGCCGGCATAGATGCTGCCGGGTTCTACCTGCGTACCGCTGAGCACTACAGATCCGGCGGCGATGATGGCACCTTCACCTATCACGGCATGGTCGAGTAGGATAGCTCCCATACCGATGAGTGCACCCTCTTTCACCTCTGCGCCATGGATAATCGCATTGTGTCCGATCGACACGTCGTTTCCGATGATTGATACCGACTTCTGATATAATGTATGGATGACTGTACCATCTTGTACATTTACCCGGTCACCGATGCGGATGGAATTCACATCGCCGCGCAGCACGGTATTGAACCAGATGCTGCAATCGCGGCCGATGATTACGTCTCCGATGATGGTGGCATTTTCAGCCATATAGGTGTTTTCGCCAATTTCGGGTGTGAAACCGCGAACAGATTTTATGAGGGCCATTATTAAATCTCTTTCGTTTTACGTTTCAACCAGGCTGTCTCCTCTTTGTTCAGATAGCTATTGAGCTTCGTGAACACCATCTTGTGATAACTATTGAGCCAATTGATCTCTTCTTTGGTGAGTAGTTTTTTGACTATCGGTTTGGTGTCGATAGGGCAAAGCGTGATGGTTTCAAAATTATAGAAAGTGCCAAACTCTTTGCTCTTTTTGTACTCTTGAGTCACCACCAAGTTCTCAATACGGATACCATATTGATTGGTACGATATACTCCCGGTTCATTGGAAGTGACCATTCCCGGTTTGAGTTGGGTCGGATTTTCTTCCAGACGTATGTTTTGGGGCCCTTCGTGCACGTTGAGGAAGTGACCGATTCCATGCCCGGTACCATGCCAATAGGTGAGTTCATTCTCCCACAAAGCTTTTCTGGCAAGTATATCGAGCTGAGATCCTCGTGTACCTTCGGGATAGATAGCAGTAGCAAGGGCAATATGTCCTTTCAGCACCAGCGTATAATCTTTTTTCATCTGTTGGCTCAACTTGCCGACAGCCACCGTACGGGTGATATCGGTGGTGCCGTCTTTAAATTGAGCTCCCGAGTCTATCAGTAGTATTCCTTCGGGTTGAACCTGTAGGCAGGTCTCTGGAGAGGCGTGATAATGAATAACGGCACCATTTCCGGCATATCCGGCAATAGTTCCGAAACTCTCTCCAACAAAAAGATCCTGTTGTGAGCGATATTCATATAATTTCTCTTCCACGGTCACCTCGGTCACTTCACCCGCGGGAACTGCTTTTTCCAGCCACATATAGAATTTCACGAGTGCTACACCATCTTTGATCATGGCATTCCGAAAACCTTTTAATTCTGTTTTGTTCTTCATGCTTTTCATCAGATCTACCGGCGATGGTATATCTACGATCTTGCATGAAGTGGGTATGGTTTGTAGCAGTTTGTAGTTAATTTTACTGCCGGTAATACATAATGTGCTCTTCTTCGGTAGTCGGGCA
>JAAYFR010000031.1 GCA_012728155.1 Bacteroidales bacterium
CTGATAATCAATAAAATGAGAGATACTCACATTTTAATGCACGATTAACACTATTTTTACTGAAAAAAGCGTAATTTTGCAGCAAGTTTGGAAAAGGAAAGATGCCGGAGTGGTCGATCGGGGCGGTCTCGAAAACCGTTGTACTCTTGCGGGTACCAAGGGTTCGAATCCCTTTCTTTCCGCAAACAAGGGTGTAAATCAGGCGGTTGCAAGATTTACACCCTTTTTTACACCCAAAAATGTATCATCAGCCATCTCATTGCAATTCCAAATGGAATATCGGATAATCCTTTCCTTCCGCATCTTTCTCCGACTTTCCGGTGATGCTAAATCCCATCTTCTTATAAAAACCAAGGGCTTGCTCATTTTGCTCGTTTACATCTAATGTTGTAATGCCCAAATGTTCAATAGCATAATTTAGAAGAATTTTCCCATATCCTTTGCTTCTTGAATCAGCATCTATAAAGAGCATTTCGAGATGCTTGCCTGATACGCCGATAAAACCGATTATCGTGTTCTCTATCCGCAAAACGTATAAATCAACAGAAGGTAGATATTTAGTTTTACCCAGTTGTTTGTAAAACTCAAAATCTTCGGCTTTTAGGAAGTGGTGCGTGGCTTTTACCGCACTTTCACACTTTTGTCATTTACAAAATAATGCCACTTAATCCGATTAATTTGAGTGCTATTTTCGTATTTCATTGTTTGTTTGATAATCACTTTTCTTTCATCATCGGTTGTATATTCGGCAATTTTATTAAGTCCTTTTTCAGATTCAATGATATAGTGTATATTCGGATTAAAACAATCAAAAAGAAATAAACCATCCTCTTTTAGATGCTTTTTAACAACATTGAATGTATCAAACAAATCTTGATTTTGGTACAAGTGGTGGATAGAATTGAACGGAATAAAAATTAAATCAAATTTGCTTGGCAAATCTAAGGTTCTAATGTCGGTCTCAACAAATTGAATATTCATACCTTCTTTACCCGCTTTCAATTTTGCTTGTTCCAGCATTGATTTAGAATTATCCACTCCACAAATATTATACTCTTTTGCCAATGGAATAGTAAGCCTGCCAGAACCGCAACAAAGTTCAAGTATTCGTGCATTTCGGTCTTTTGGTAGCCATTTTTTATAGAAGGGCAAATCATACAGAAAAGTATTTAAACCATCATAAATATTGGCATCGTAAATCAAATCACCAACACAATAATCCGTTTTTATTTTATCTTTCATAATCCTCTGTTTAATTCCTTGAATAACTCATCCATTCTTTTCGCAAATTCAACTAATTCCAGCGTTTTATCTTTTCCTTTTGCTGTTCGGTATTTGGACAAGTAGGAGCGTTCTTTTAGTTGGAGCGATTGCAAAATAGCGATGCGCCACGCTTTATTAATTTCTTTCGGTAGCCGTTCGCAAAGCTTGTGTATAAGGTAGTAAACACGGTTTCGCTCGCCGTTTTTAATGATAAATTTCCCGGATGAAGGAAGTAAATTTAATATCGCATATAACTCCAATTCGGATATATTTTCAAACTGCTCATCGTTGCACGCTTTGTGAATGGCTGAAATTAATGACATATCGAAATACGCACCATTTTGAGGTGTGGTTTCTGTTTTCAGCAGATATTTTTCCAGAATATCGCTGAATGTTTGGCTTAAGGAAAAAATCAACCCAAATTTGTTATCAAGGTATTTTCGGACTGTGTTTTCGGCTTCTTTTTGCTGTTCGTAAAGCAATGACAACATTTTTTTCTCATCTTTATAACGCTTCGTCAATTCTTCGTACTTTTCCCAAAGGCGTTTTTCTTCGTGCTCGGTGTGTTGGCGGAAACCAATGGTATCCAACGAATTATTTACCTCGCTCAACTCTTTCCAATGCTGTTGGGTAATGTGCAATTGGTCGCTGATTTGTGTTTCGTATTGATTGGCAAATTTATCACAAGTTTTTTCAATATTTAAGCTTGCAAGCGTATTCTTATTCGACGTAATCAGACGGATATTGTTCTGAATTTCCGTTGAAAGACTGTTTATTAATGTTTTGTGTCGTTCCAAATCGGATTGCATCGTCAAATAAATCAACATCGTTTCAAAAGACTGAATATCGTTGAAATGAGCGTGAAAATCCGCAACAAATCGTACAGTTCAAACTCAATGGTACGGCTGTACGATATTTCGGAAATCAGTGCATTGAGTTGGGTGTATCGAGGGAGTATTTCGGTTATTTTGGTCATAATTTATGTTTTCCAAAATTATTCATTCAAATATCCATCCAAATTCCACGCAGAAATATGTTCCACTACTTCATTGGTCGGGATTTTGTAATCATCCATACTTACTACGTATTTATCAAAATTGTCATCAATGAGCTTCAATGAGCGGTATTCTCTTTCAATGGTTTTTTCTTCTGTTAATTGTAGTGTTACTTGCAGATAAATACGGCGTTCGCCTTTTATCGCCACAAAATCAACTTCGGTATCCTTTATCGTTCCCACATAAACCTGATAGCCGGCACGTCGCAAGCTCAAATAAACGGCATTTTCCAACAAATAACCTATGCCGTAGCCGTATCCGGCGTAAAGATAATTGCGATAAGCCAAATCGTTCAGATAGTACTTGCTGTTACCCGAAATCGTGTCTTTGCCCTTGATATTATAGCGTTCGGCACGATGAACCAAAAAAGAATTTTCGAGATAATTGATGTAGGATGATAAGGTTTCGTAGTTTGTTTTCCGCTTTTTGGATGCGAAAAAGTTGATGATATTTGTGATGGAAATCAAATTGGATGCGGTATTTACCAAATAGACAAACAAATCGTCCAACAACTTCACATCCTTTACGTTATACCGCCCCACGATGTCGCGCAACATTACCGTATCTTTGATGGACGACACGTAATTTTGTTTCATTTCTTCGTTGGGCAAGTTGAAAAGTTCGGGCAAGGCACCGCTTTGAAGGAATTTTCTGTAAGTTTCGCTACTGATTTTCAATCCTGAAATTCCACAAAATTCGGGAAAACTAAACGGAAAAATCTCAAACTCGACGTATCAACCCGATAAAAGCGTGGCTAACTCTCCCGACAAAAGATTGGAATTGGAACCGCTGATAAATAGTTCGCACGGCTCGGCAAAGTCCTGAGAATGAGAATTAACAAAACGCTCCCACTCATCTATGTACTGAATTTCATCTATAAAAATATAGACTTTGCCGGTTGGATTGAAGCTTTGCCGATACGCTTTGTAGAGTTCTTCCAATTCCACAGCACTCCGCAAGGTAGCCAACTCCATATACTCTTTGTTGATGTAAAGAATATTTTCTCTCAGCACACCTTCGGAAATGAGCTTGGATGCGATTTGACGTAAAATGTAGCTTTTGCCTGCACGTCGCTGACCTACAAGCACTTTTACCAACTTATTGCCTATGTATTGACCAATTTTATCGGTGTAAAATGTTCGGGGATAGCCCAAATCAATCGGATTGTCATCCCAAAAATTGTACTTTCTTATAGAATTAATAATTTCAATCATATTTGAATATTTTCTGCAAATATAATTATTTTCAAATATACTTGAAAATATTTATAGGGTTTTATCTGATTATTTTTACAATTGATTGAATTTACTCATCGCATTGGCTTTGATATCATCGGCAATGTCGATATAGGGTTTCATCGCCTTGTAATCGCTGTGTCCCGTCCATTTCATTACCACATTAGCCGGAATGCCGAGTGAAAGGGCGTTGCAGATGAAGGTGCGACGTGCAGCGTGCGTTCCCAATAGTGAGTATTTGGGCGAAATTACGTCAATTCTTTCGTTGCCTTTATAGTATGTTTCACGGACGGGTTCGTCAATTCCGGCTAATTCAGCTAATTCTTTCAAATAGTAGTTCATCCGCTGATTACTGATTACCGGTAGTGCTTTTTGGTCTTGAAATGCAATATCTTTATATTTATTGAGAATAGATTTGCTGTGATTGTTCAGTTCAATAATTAAACTGTCAGCAGTCTTGACGGTGGTAACTTCAATGTGATTATCTTTTATATCACTTCGCCGCAGATTAAATACATCAGAATAACGTAAACCTGTAAAGCAACAAAACAGGAATACATCTCTGACACGCTCTAAATATTGCTTTTGTTCCGGTATTTGATATTCTCTTAACTGAGTGAGTTCATCCCAAGTTAGAAAAATTACTTTTTTGGGTGAGTTTTTTAGTTTTGGCTTGAAACCATCATACGCTGAATTTTTATTGTAACCCTTTTTGAAACTCCAACGAAGAAACCATTTCAAAAAACCTAACTGCTTCCCGATGGTGCTGTTTCGCATATTTTTATTTTTACGAAGAAACTCCACGTAATTATTCAGCCCTTTTTCATCGAAATAATCGAATGTTAGTTCTGATTTAAAAGATTTTAAGTGGTTTTTAATAGCAGAAAATTTTTGGTAAGTAGAATTTGTCCAATTATTTTGCTTTCCGCATTCTTTTACAAATTCATTAAAAGCTTTTTTGAAATCTACGTTAAGAGCATCGGGTTTAATCTCATCATCTATAACACGATTAATACTTGCATTGAACGCATCCTTTACTTGCTCTGGCGTTGGAGAAATGTTTTGAACTTCGAATTCTTTAAAAACACTCTGCATTTCTGAATAGTAACGTAATAAGTCAGCATTTATCTCCGACGCTGTTTGGTCGAGTTTGTTCGTGCTCCCATTTATCACTCGTTCCTTGGCACTATCCCATTTAGCTACGTCAATTCGGTAACCCGTGGTAAACTCAATTCGTTTCCCTGAAAAAATAACACGCATTCGAATAGGAACATTCTCAATTATTGGAATGCCGTTTTTCTTTCTGCTTTCTAATGCAAAGATGATGTTTCGTTTTAAATTCATAATTGGGTGTATAAAATCAACACCCAAAATTACACCCAATATTTGAAATATACAATGATTTTCAGGAATATTTAATGAAACTTTTCTTCATATTTATCTACTAATAATCAATGATTTGATAGTATATGAATATCTATTAGAGTTATGGAGAAAGTGCCTCTCTTTCCGCAGTTGATATTATAGATCAACCCTTCCCTGTTTTACTTCCATGGATCTACACTTTGGAAGAATCTCTCCCTGTCAGCAATTATCTGCTAAGAGTTCGTTAAAAGAAGTATTTATCTTATTACAAATTTTGGCATGTCAATATATAAATTGTGTTATCTATGGAAAATAAATACCTAAATTCATCAATCTATCTACGTGGATTCATAGGCTTCTTCAAGAAGGAGAATATAACGCTTCTCTTACTGTTGTTGAGCCTGAATGCCGGTGCTGCACAGCTATTATCCTATCCTTTTGAAATAATACCCAAACCGCAAGAAGTAATAATATTTGAAAATGAATCCGGGATTCGACCCGAATCTCTTCAAAAAATATTGTTGATTGGATTTGAGCAAGCTCCCATTCTCGGATGCAACTTATCACAATTAAATCATACGAACACTGACGGAAAG
>JAAYFR010000328.1 GCA_012728155.1 Bacteroidales bacterium
CCGCCACCTTGATCAATGCACGGATATCTTTCGGAAAGCAACTGCCTCCATAACCACAACCGGGATAGAGGAAACTTCTGCCGATACGGGAGTCGCTTCCCATACCACGACGTACCATATTCACATCGGCCCCCACCCGTTCACATAGGTTGGCAATATCGTTCATAAAACTGATCCGGGTAGCCAGCATGGCGTTGGAAGCATATTTAGTCATCTCCGACGAGAGAATATCCATGAAAATCACCCTGAAATTATTCAGCACGAAGGGACGATAGAGCCGGGTCATCAATTCTTTGGCTCCTTCACTCTCCACTCCCAGAATCACCCGGTCGGGGCTCATAAAGTCACTCACGGCAGCTCCCTCTTTCAGGAATTCCGGATTGGAAGCCACCTCAAATTGCAGGTCAACCATTCCCCGCTCATCCAGTCGTTTTCTCACTAAATCCCTGATACGATACGAAGTACCCACTGGCACTGTACTCTTGGTGACAATCAATAGAGGTCGGGACATATGTTCAGCAATGGTATTTGCCACTGCCATCACTTGCGAAAGATCGGCGGTCCCATCTCCTTCCGATGGGGTACCTACCGCAATGAAAACAATCTCCATTTCATTCAAAATGGAAGAGAGATCGGTAGAAAAATGGAGCCGGTCTGCTTCGTAATTGCGGGTCACAATATTTTTTAATCCCGGCTCATAGATGGGAATTATTCCATTTTTCAATCTCTCAATTTTTTTCACGGCGATATCTACACAGGTCACATCCACACCCATCTCAGAAAAACAGGCACCTGAAACCAATCCTACATATCCCGTTCCAACAATTGCTATTTTCATACGATTAAAACTATTATACTTTCAGTTTTTTCCTCAAGTCGTGCACCGGATAAAGTACCGTCAACAGCCCTATCAAGGTGACTACGAAAAAAACAATCACAATATCCATCACTTTCACTATTACCGGATAGGCATCAATGATATAGGCACCGGGGGTATCACTCAAGCGGAGAAAACCAAAATGTTGCTGCAACAAACACAATATCAACCCCATGACAATCCCAATGATGATGCCGATAAAGGTAATCAGCCATCCTTCATACAAAAAGATACGCGATACCAGTTGATCCGATGCCCCCATATGCTGCAAGCTCTTGATATCCTCCTGTTTCTCCACAATCAGCATCGAAAGCGATCCTACCACATTAAAGACAGCTATCAGCAAGATAAAAGCCAGTATAAGAAAGGTGACCCATTTTTCTACCTGCATCATCCGGTAAGAGTCGCGTTGTTGCTCATATCGATCTTCCACCAGAAAACTATTGCCCAGGATCTGTTCTATTTCACGCTTTATTTTACCTGTTGAGACACTGTGAGCCAGCTTGATATCGAGTGAAGTCACTTCATTTCCATACCCGAAAAGTTCGCGTGCCAATTGAATGGGAATAATCGCCATCTGCTCGTCATAATCGGGTGAGTTGAGGCTGAAAACACCGCCAACCTGCACATATCCCTTCGTAAACGCAGCGGCTGGATTGGCTAAATTCACCTTCACATCACGCTTGGGTGCGTATATTTCAATGGGATCGATAAAACCGGGACGCGCACCGAGATTCATTGCCAACCCGGATCCCAACGTAGCATAATCTACCACATCCTCCCTCAATTGAAACGATCCATGCAATAACAGCTTATCCATGTCGGCCATCAACCTGAACTCCTCCGATACCCCTTTCATCACTACCGGCACCTGGCTCTCGTCAAACATAAAAAGGGCATTTTCTTCCAATGATTCGGAGATCAACTGTATCCCTTGCAGCTGTAACGCTTTTTGGAATTCCGGCGTATCATAACTGAATACCTTGCCCTCTCTCACCGTGATCTTCAGATCGGGATCGAACGCACTGAACATACCCTCTACAATACCGCCAAAACCATTGAAAATGGAAAGTACGCACACCATGGCCATAGTAGCAATGGCAATACCGCACACCGAAATTGCGGAAATCACATTGATGGCATTGTGCGATTTCTTTGAGAAGAGATACCTGCGCGCTATGAAAAAGGAGACATTCATATTAAAATGTTCACCGGACAGGGGTTACTGGTTTTTTAACAACCTGTCGATATTCTCAATGTAATCCAGCGAGTCATCCAGATGAAACGTCAATTCTGGAATTACCCGCAGTTGGTTTCTTAACCGTTTGCCCAGATCATATCGGACAGTTTTCACATTTTCATTGATATTCCTGACCAATTCCGCTGCTTTTTCCGACGGAAAAATACTCAGATAGGCATGTGCAACACCCAAATCGGGTGATACCCGCACGTTCGTAACCGAGATTAAGACCCCCTGCATCTTCTTTGCATCTAACAGAAAAATTCCACTGAGCTCTTTCTGTATCAACCTATTTATTTTCTGCTGTCTATTTGTATCCATACTTTT
The DNA here is from genome assembly GCA_012728155.1 of Bacteroidales bacterium. GTDB lineage: Bacteria > Bacteroidota > Bacteroidia > Bacteroidales > Dysgonomonadaceae > Proteiniphilum. Next base: position 2,445 of record JAAYFR010000328.1, read on the forward strand.
GTTATTTCTTTCTTACCAATGTCAATCCATCCCTTACAGGTAGGATCACCTTCTCTACCCGATCGTCATCCGTCAATTTCCGGTTAAATTCCAAAATTCCGCGGGTTGCCCAATCACCATTTTTCACCTCTTCCACTACTTTACAATACCAAAGGGTGTTGTCAATGAGGATGAATCCCCCTTTTCTAATCTTGGGAAGGGTTGCCGAGTAATAATCCCAATAGGCCTCTTTGCCTGCATCGATAAATGCCAAATCGAAACTCTCATCCTGAAAATGAGGGAGGAGTTCCAATGCACCACCTATATGAAGAGTGATCCTCTCTCCATATTCCGAACGGGCAAAATTGTCGCGGATACGATCCTCTAATTCATCATCAATTTCAATGGTATGGAGCTCCCCGCCTTCTTCAAGCCCTTCCGCGAGGCAGAGCGCTGAATAGCCCACAAAGGTGCCTATTTCAACTATCCGCCTCGGACGGATCATGCAGGTGATCATCTTCAGCAGACGTCCTTGCAGATGACCGGATGTCATATTCCCATTCAATGTACTCACATGAGCATCCCGATCGATCCTCTTCAACAGCTCCGGCTCCGGATCAATATGAGCGCGTATATATTCGTCTATCTTGTCCAAAATCACTCCTTCATTACATCATCACTACTTCCCGAAATTCGGGACAAGCTGTTCCGATTTCTCGATAAATCGGGACAGGCTCTCGGAATCATCACATTGAACTGTTACATCGTGTAATCGGGCAGATTATATTTCTCTTTCGCTTCAAGAATTCTCCACGCATCGATAATCTCCAGATAAGTCGTACCGCCGATTTCGCCAAAACTGCCTCCCAGGTAAGCTACCCGGTCATGCGATTCGATCGTTTTCTTGTCGATCAGCTGATTGATCGCCTCCGTGAAATAGGCCCTGCGGCTCTCCTTGGTATTACCATCACCTTTCCCCTGCTGATATTCTGCCCAAATACCATAGGAGAGTGCCAACTCACGTGCCAGCCGTTTGGTTGTAGTGATGGCATACACAGGACTCTTTCCCCTGAATGCCGCCAATACCCGGGCGGTTCTGCCGGTGTGGCTATCGGTCACTATTGCCTTTACATTCAATTGAGCACACGACTTCACCGCCTGCTTAGCCAGAAATTCTGTCACCTCTCGTTTATCAGTAAGATTATAAGGCACCCGGATATCATTCTCCGACAGTTTCGTCAACTCAGCCTCGTAGGCGGTCTTCGCCATGGTGCGTACCGCTTCCACCGGATATTTCCCATAGGCTGTCTCTCCACTTAACATCACCGCATCGGTTCGATAATAGATGGCATTGGCAATATCGGTGATCTCCGCCCGCGTGGGTCGCGGATTGTTGATCATGGAGTGCAGCATCTGAGTAGCCACAATAACCGGTTTCTTATGATGAATAGCTTGTCTGATGAGCACCCGCTGTATCCCGGGAATTTTCTCCTGTGCCACCTCTATCCCCAGGTCACCACGGGCAATCATAATACCATATGCTGCTTCCAGAATTTTATTGGCATTATCCACTCCTTCCTGGTTCTCTATTTTTGCAATGATCTTGATGGGACTTCCCAGCTCATCCAATATCTCCTGTACTGCCTCCACATCTTCCCTGTTCCTCACGAACGAATGTGCCACAAAATCCAGATCATGCTTGGCAGCTAATTCGAGAAACCTCCTATCCCGCTCGGTGATCGCCGGAAGATTAATCCGCACACCGGGAATATTCACACTCTTTCTGCTGCCGATCACACCATCGTTTTTCGCACGGCAAAGAAGTGAATCACTCTCCATACCCACCACTTCCAAATCCACCTCTCCATCATCAATCAGTATATCATCACCCAGATGCATCGCATCAGTGATATTTGAATAGGTGATATATAAAGTCTCTCTTGAAGATATCCCCTCAGGGTTCCCTACAATTCTTATATTGTCTCCACTTTTCAGTTCAATTGGATCATCCAGTACAGTTGTTCGAATCTCCGGACCTTTGGTATCTACCAATATAGCTATCTGGTCAGAAACCTCCCGTACATTGTTGATAATCTTGAGAAAACCTTCTTCATCAAGATGGGCCGAATTAAGCCTCACCACATTCATTCCCGCATCATAGAGCTGCTCCAAAAAGGGGACATCACAACGTTTATCGGAAATTGTAGCAATAATCTTCGTATGTTTATACATATAATAGGTTGATTTACAGATTTTTTTTGATGTGATATCCCCAATAACTTGCCCCGAACTTCGGGAAGTAACGATGATTAATCAATCAACTCATTGGATTCTCACATTATCTCATATCTATTTTTTTCGGTGAATCAGTGCATTAAGAGCCAAGCGATAAGAATCGACGCCAAAACCGGCGATTACTCCAAGACAGACGGCCGAAAGCATCGAGTGATGCCGAAATTCTTCCCGGGCATGTACATTGGAGATATGCACCTCTATCACCGGGGCGGGAACTGCTTTGATGGCATCACGAATAGCCACTGAGGTATGGGTGTACCCGCCCGCATTAAGAATGATACCATCGCTTTGAAATCCGGATTCCTGTATCTTATCGATGATTTCACCCTCTATATTGGACTGAAAAAAGCCGATCTCAACACCCGGATTATCTGCTTGAAGCTGCGCCAGATAACCTCCGAATGTCTGCTCACCATATAGCTCCGGTTCACGCACACCCAATAGATTGAGATTTGGGCCGTTGATAATTTGAATATTCATAACCGTTGACCTGATTGTAAAGGGCAAAGATACATCATTATTTTGAAACGAACGGGGGTATCACAACAAGTATGATACCCCCGAATATATAACAGACAGATTTTATTTAATCCTCTGCTTCCGTCGTTTGTTCCTCTGAAAGCGGAGCGGCATACGATGCTTCAACCATGCGCTTATAGGAACGATATCTCCATTGCGCATTCTCTTTTGCAGCGGCAAAGAGTTCATCTGCTTCTTGTGGGAACGACTTCAACAGCTGGGTATAGCGCACCTCTCCAAGGAGGAACTCTTTAAATCGGCTCCAATCCGGCTCTTTACTGTCGAGTTGGAAAGGGTTCTTGCCTTCACTCTCCAGACGGGGATCATAACGCCAAAGCTGCCAATATCCACATTCAACCGCCGATTTCTGTTCAGCTTGTGCTTGTCCCATTCCTTTCCTCAGCCCATGGCTGATACAGGGAGAGTAGGCAATCACAATTGAAGGTCCATTATAGGATTCTGCCTCTTTAAGCGCTTTCAGGGTCTGGGCCTGACTGGCTCCCATAGCTATCTGTGCCACATATACATATCCATAGGTAACCGCAATCATGCCAAGATCTTTCTTCCTGATCCGTTTTCCTGCAGCGGCAAATTTGGCCACCGCGGCGGTAGGGGTTGATTTGGATGATTGTCCTCCGGTATTGGAATAGACCTCCGTATCGAGCACCAATATATTGATATCCTGCCCACTTGCCAAGACATGGTCGAGTCCGCCAAATCCGATATCATATGCCCATCCATCTCCACCGAACACCCAGATTGATTTCTTGGAAAGATATTTTTTTAACGACACGATTTCCATCGCAACAGGGTTATCCATCCCGGCAAGCGCAGCAACAATCTTAGGAGCCAGCTCCTTCGACAGGTCGGCATCCTCCCCATTTTCAATCCACTCCTGGAACAACCCTTGCTGTTCTTCGTTAAATTCGCCAGAGAGAAGTGCTCTTTGCATCAGATCCCGGAGACGATTACGCATACTCGTATGGGCAATGGCAAAGCCATATCCATATTCGGCATTGTCTTCGAAGAGCGAGTTGGCCCATGCCGGACCTTTCCCCTCTTCATTTTTCCGGTAAGGTGTTGCCGGAGCAGAAGCGCCATAGATAGACGAACAACCGGTCGCGTTGGCGATCATCATCCGGTCGCCATAAAGTTGGGTGATCAATTTCACATATGGTGTTTCACCACATCCGGCACAAGCACCGGAGAATTCAAACAACGGCGTGGCAAACTGACTGTTTTTCACATTCAGCTTCACATCTACCAGATGCGCTTTACTGGAGACATGGTTCACCATATAATCCCAATTCTTCTGATTGTCGTATTGCGTACCGATGGGTACCATTTGAAGTGCCTTTTGCCCTTTCTTCCCGGGACATATATTGACACAATTATCACAACCGAGACAATCGAGCACATCCACCTGAATACGATAACCCATACCGGCAAACTGTTTGCCCTGCGCCTTCAATATCTCCACATCTTCTCCTACCCCCTTCTGTTCTTCCTCAGTGAGTACAAACGGACGGATAGTAGCGTGGGGGCAGATATAGGCACACTGGTTGCACTGAATACATGCCTCAGGATTCCATACCGGCACCATGGCTGCCACGCCACGTTTTTCATAAGCCGTTGTACCCATCTCCCAAGTTCCATCCTCACGGCCGGAGAAAGCAGATACCGGCAGGTCATAACCGCGCTGGGCATTCATCGGGCGCACCACCTTGCGGACAAATTCGGGCGCATCATCCGAATTGTCAGCCGCAACCTCGATAGAGGCCCATTCCTTTGGTACCTCCACCTCTTCTATATCGCCTCCCCGTTCAACCGCGGCATAATTCATCTTCACCACCTCTTCCCCTTTTCGGCCGTAGGATTTCACGATGAACTTCTTCATCTGGTCCACCGCCAATTCATAGGGAATCACGTTGGATATCTTGAAGAATGCCGATTGCAGGATGGTATTGGTTCGATTGCCCAATCCAATCTCATTGGCAATTTTGGTGGCATTGATGATATAAACCCTGATATTGTTTTCAGCAAAATATCTCTTGATATGATCGGGAAGATGATTGCCTACCTCCTCTTTCGGCCAAACCGAGTTGAGCAGGAATGTGCCGTTCTTTTTCAACCCCTTGGTCACATCGTATAGATGCAGATAAGCAGGTACGTGGCATGCCACGAAATTGGGCGTATTGACTAAATAGGTGGACCGGATGGGGTTATTTCCAAAACGGAGGTGAGAGCAGGTAAATCCACCCGACTTCTTGGAGTCGTAAGCAAAATAGGCCTGCACATATTTGTCGGTATTGTCTCCGATGATCTTGATAGAGTTCTTATTGGCTCCTACCGTTCCATCCGATCCCAATCCATAGAATTTGGCTTCGTAGGTAGTCTCATCAAGCGTAATTTCCTTTTTTAGGGGAAGCGATTTGAATGTCACATCATCCACAATACCAATAGTGAAATCGTTTTTCGGTATGTTCATCGAGAGATTTTCGAATACCGACATGATCTGCGCCGGGGTAGTGTCTTTGGATGAGAGTCCATAAATTCCACCTACAATCTCAGGAGTTTCCTCTTTCCCATAGAAACAATCCTTTACATCAAGATAGAGCGGTTGTCCGGTAGCACCGGGTTCTTTGGTGCGGTCGAGCACAGCAATACGTTTTGCCGTTTCAGGGACAACCGACAGGAATGCTTCCGCTTTGAAAGGACGATAGAGATGTACGGCAACCATTCCCACTTTTTCGCCATTTCCATTCAGATAATCCA
>JAAYFR010000329.1 GCA_012728155.1 Bacteroidales bacterium
AGATAACTCAACGTTCTTTCTGCATACTCCTGTAACGACTTATCCGAAAGCAGCGAATAGTTGGAAAAAACAACAGGTTGGCTATGCAGGATAATTTTTCCTTTGCCGATCCTGAACTCCATGAAATAGATATATTCCGACTCATCGGGAAACCTCATGTAACCCAATGCAGTGGAGATAGTGGTATCGGCATCAATAAACCCATATTGTCCAAAGATAGGGGAGCAAGAGTACTCTTCATCACCCCACTCCTCTCTCGAAAACCTGAATTTCAATTCAGCCCTGTTTCCGGTATTGAGTTTGACACCAAGCTGTTTCTTGCCCTCATCGGATGTGAAAGTGACGGGACTGTCATAAGGGAGATATACACAAGCGGCTTGCAATGTATCAATCAAGTAGGGTGTAAAACCGTTGGAAACGACAAAAAGGGTACTGCCTTGTCTTACTGCATTCAATATTCTATTGGTCAATGCTTCATCAAGATATACATATTCACTGATAAAAAGATAGCTCTCTTGCTGTATATTCTGGCTCTCTTGCTGATAAAAATATTGAAACGGATTTTTATCATAACGGACAATATTACCATTGAACAGATGATCGATCTCCTGATTCAATACATAGAGATCCAACGGATTTTTCTCATCCAGGTTATAAGACCGCGACCAATCCAGGGGTTTGTCACGTGATTGATCTATTGCAATCATGACAACAATGAGGGCTGTAAATAGGAGCAGATATATTTTCAGTGTTTTACTCATTGCCCATTTCTGTTTTTATATGACGGAGAAAGAGCTCACGGGCATCCTCATATTCCGAATCGTTGATGGAAAATCCACCATACCAGATATAATTATAGAGATAAGAGAGGTAGTTGAACTGTTCCTTCAATAATTTATCATCGATCTCGGCCAGATAGTCGACATTGGTTTTATCGAGATTCCATTGAATGAAGTTCTTATCTGTAAACACCTTAAGCAGCCATAAATAGAGCAGACGGATGGCTTGTCGCGTATCACCGTTCTGTTCCGCTTCATGGAGGAGGAGTTCAAAATTGGCCTCGTGGATATGCTGTTCCACATTTGAGAAATCAATGGAAACAGATTCATTTTTTTTCTCAAAAAACCAGCGTCCCCGGTGATTCATGAGCAAACGCACAGCTATGTAAGTTGCCGCCAGAAAGATCAGTACCAGCAGGAGATTCAATATCCTCTCCGTAAGGTTGTTGATATTTGAAGTGTCGGGATTGCCGAAGATTCTGTCCAGCCACACTGAAATAATCTCTTTCAGTCGCTGAAAAAAACTCTTATTGATATTCCTTTCGTATTGCAAATCTCTGTCCGATGCATATTTTTCGACAAGACTGCTGTCGAAATTCCGTTGTATCACCAAAGAGGAGCGCTCTTTGGGGATTACTCTTATGATACTATCACGCCGAAACGGAGAGAGGTCGCCGGGCTTGATCCGTTTGACACCCTTAGAAGAAACATACAGCGAATCGACAGCTATCTCTCCGCTTGCCATATCCACACTATCCTGCGAAATAATATCAAAACAGAAGAATAGTCCGATTATAAGGAATATACCCGATAATTTATTCCACATCTTGCCCAATCAAATCAATTTCCGACAATGCCTGCACATGGTTGTCTTGTTCCAATATACTATAGTATATCATACCCTGGTTCACCATTAAAATATTGGATGTGATATAGGAAAAGAGAAGCGATACGATAGAGAATGCCGACATGATAACTCCGATACTGGAACTTAGCTCCCCATCCCCGGTTGTCAACATTGAAAAGAGCATAATAGAATAGGGAATCATCGTGATCATACCCTGCAACACACTTAAGACAAGATATATAACCATGGTCGCACCCACAATATGCCAGAATTTTTTAGAAAAGAGATTTTTCCACCCTTGTCTCATCGCCTCGAAAAACGACATCTCTTGCAACAGATAGATATAAAAGGACTGGGTCATCCAGACCGATGCCACAGGAATCAACAGGATTAAGATAAAAATCCCTACTACCAGCAAGACTAATAGGGCAGCAAAGAATCCCGCCACAATAATAAGCGGAGTAAACGTAATAAGTGAATACAATCCGAAACGGACAATTTTGGGTAGATACAATTTTATCCGTCCGAATAATTCGGAAGCGGTAAAATCTTTTTTTCCGGTCTCCTCAATCAGTTTCATATAAATTATCGGATAAGAGACCGAAAAAATGGAAAAAAAGATGGACAAAAATATCACGGCCACCATCACGGAGACAAATAGCACAGGATTATCCGAGAAAAAATAGCCAATATCATATCCGACACCTTTATTGCCCGTATTGAACAATGTGGAGAAAAGATCGCGGAAAATAAAAAAATAAAACAGGCAAAGTAGTGCCAGAAAAGCGCCGGTGATGACAATATAATTTCCGAAAAAATTCTTCCAGTGAATTTTAAAAAAAACTATCGTATCTGTGATATAGGCACTAAAATCTCTTTTCTTATATAACTGAAACATATATAACCTATTAAACTTTATAATATCCTGTCTGTGTGTCCAACTTCTTTCTCCCTGTCGTCCGCTTTGCCACAATAAATGGATAGAGCATATAATAGAAAAAGATCAATAAAAAAGAGCCCAAGATAATTGCCAGGTTTACCGCCAAGGGCATCCGGTTGGAAAACCTTGTCACAAATCCTTCAATGAAACCCGCCGCCACAAAAAAGGGGAGGGTACTCAATATAATATGGAGGCTCTCTTTAAATCCGATTCTGAAAGAGTGAAAACGGGAATATGTTCCCGGGAAGAGAACAGATGCGGCCAAGATAAAACCCGACGCTGCAGCAACAATAATACTGAATATTTCCATTGTCCCATGCAGCCATATACCCCGCAAGCTTTCCACAAAAACGCCCTGCTCATAAAAGAAATATTGAAACGAGCCGAGCATGATACCGTTCGTCATGGCTATATAGAGAGTGGGAATACCAGCCAGTACCCCAAAAATAAATAGACGAAGCGCCACGTAGATGTTATTTGCCGTGATACCAATAAAGGAGCCTACAGCTCCCCCCGATTTATAGACTGCCATCGGATCGCCCGTTTCAATATTTTCCAGCGTCATATTCACATAGCCATCCCCCAGAATCAGACGGACAAAAGTGTCGTCATACCTTGCGGAGACTGCTCCCAAAATCACAAAAAAAAGGAACATCGCAAAGGTAACCCAGATAGTTTTCCTCTGTTTATACATCAGGAGCGGCACATCAGTTCTGAAGAAGTTCCAGAATCTATTCCTTTCCAAACGCTTTGTTTTGTAAATTTTGCGGTATATTTGCGAAACCAAAAAGTTAAGGTAGTCGGTCGTCTTACTTTTCGGGTAATAAGTCTGTGCGAATGACAAGTCGTTAAGCAACTTGATATAAAGATGGGCCATCTCATCCGGATTTTTCGGATGATTGGAGGCGAAGAACTGTTCAAATTCCTGCCATTTACTCTTGTTTTGCCTTATAAATGCGACTTCCTTCATAGAGCTTGCTAAATTAGTTATAAAATGTCGAAGTTATATATAACCACCACACAAAATGTGCCCCTTTTTTTCACTCCTGCCTCGGTAGGCGAACGGATGCTGGGATACCTTATCGACATGATCGTGAAAATCTCCTACACAATCAGCATGTACTATCTATTGAAATACCTGCATATCTGGGATAGGCTCCTTTCTCATATAGATAACTGGAATGTGATAACCATATATCTGATACTCTACGCTCCCGTAATATTCTACACGCTTGTAAGTGAGAGCTTAATGGAAGGTAGAACCATAGGGAAGTTATTGGTGAAGACGCGTGTAGTGAAGATTGACGGTTATCAGGCATCATTTACCGACTATTTTACACGTTGGATATTCAGGCTAGTTGATATTGACATGGGATTTATTCCCGGCATTCTCTCCATGCTCTTTTCTAAACACACACAACGGTTAGGTGATTTGGCAGCAGGCACAGCCGTTGTTTCCGAAAAATCGAAATACAACCTGTCGCACACTATCTTGGCGGATATAGACGATGGCTACCAACCCTATTTCACCAGGAGACAGATGTTGTTATTTAGCGATAACGATATGCGCATCATTAAAGAAAATGCCGTCACTGCAGCAGAAGTCGGGAATACGCTCTTGGTGGAAAAGCTTACAGAAAAAATAGAAGAGGTAATAGAGGTGAAAAATGAATTTCCCTCACAAGAAATTTTTATCTCAAAAGTAATTCAAGACTATAATTACTATACCGGGGAATAGGGATCAACCGTTGTGGGTTACCTCACCGTCCTGATCTTATAGCTGCAAGCTACTTTTCCTTTTTCCATATTGGCAAGTTTACTTTTGACCATCCTTTTACGAAGTGGCGAAATTTTATCGACAAAGAGAATTCCTTCTATATGGTCATATTCATGCTGGATCACGCGAGCCATAAAGCCTGCATAGGCCTCATCTCGCAGTTGCAGGTTCTCATCTATATATTGAATACGAATTTCATCCTCGCGGACTACCTTTTCATGAATGCCGGGGATGCTCAGGCATCCCTCTTCCGTCGACTCCAGTTCTCCTCCCCGCTCAGAGATATGGGCATTGATAAATACCTTCTTGAAATCTTTAAACTCAGGATGCTCTTCACTTTCCAGCGGGGAAAGATCCACCACAAAAATACGCTCTTCCAGTCCTACCTGCGGACCGGCGAGCCCAATACCATCGGCACTATACATGGTTTCAAACATGTTATCGATCAATTCCTTTAAATTGGAATAATTATCAGGATCTATATCCCGCGCCACTTTCCGTAAAACCGGATGTCCGTAAATATATATAGGCAGTATCATTATCATTAAATCGTTAAATCATCACATCAATTTTCTCTCCATATAACCCTGTAGGATAATGGTAGCGCTGATTTCATCCACCAACTCCTTATTCTGTCGTTCCTTCATTTTCAGCCCGGCGTCTCTCATTGTCTGTTGGGCCATTTTGGATGTAAACCGTTCATCCCAATATTCCACAGGAATTTGAGGATATAATTTTCTCAATCGATTTACAAAAGGCTCTATCCTTTTCATATTTTCCGATGGCTCATTGTTCATCTGTTTGGGAAGTCCCACCACAATACATGACACCTCCTCTCTTTGAAGATAATCATTCAGAAAATCAAAAATCCCGGATGTTTCCACTGTAGTCAGACCATTGGCAATGATCTGTAACTGGTCGCTTACGGCTATTCCCGTACGCTTTTTCCCATAATCGATAGAAAGAATCCGGCCCATATCCTTAAAGCGCATCGAATGTACGTTTGCGCAACTCGAAATCACGCCCAAGATACTTCTCCCTTACTACGGGATTGGCAGCCAACTCTTCGGCACTCCCCTGAAAGAGTACTTTCCCCTCAAAGAGCAGATAAGCACGGTCGGTAATACTCAACGTCTCATCCACATTGTGGTCGGTAATTAGAATACCGATATTCCGATATTTCAGTTGGGCAACAATCGACTGGATATCCTGCACAGCAATCGGGTCGATACCGGCAAACGGTTCATCAAGCATAATGAATTTGGGATCAATGGCCAGACAACGGGCAATCTCTGCACGCCGACGCTCACCACCCGAAAGACGGTCACCGGTATTCTTCCTCACCTTTCCTAATCCAAACTCTTCGATGAGGCTTTCCAATTTCTTTTTTTGTTCTTGAGGTGACTTGTCGGTAAACTCCAATACCGATTTGATATTATCCTCCACCGTCATTTTCCGGAAGATAGAGGCTTCTTGTGCTAAATAACCAATCCCATGCTGGGCACGTTTATATACCGGAAAGCGGGTGATATTCTGGTTGCCAATAAATATCTCCCCCTCGTTTGGGACAATCAACCCCACTGTCATATAGAAAGTGGTGGTCTTGCCCGCACCATTCGGGCCCAGCAATCCAACGATCTCCCCTTGTTTTACATCGATGGAGACATGATGCACCACCGTCCGTTTACCGTATTTCTTCACCAGATTCTCGGTACGCAACATAAGCGCTTGCTCCTGCGGCATGCTATCTTGAGGTAGTGTTTCAAACTCTTCGTCCTCAATACCAGGTGCTATATCATCTCTGACTTCGTCCATCTATTCGAAATATTTTTACAAAAATAGATGAAAATCGAACCATTTCCAAGTTAGGATGTAACTTTCTATCATTATTATTATGGATGCGTTCAATATTTCTATTCGAGGAGAAAAGATCGTAAAACAAGATACAGAAGAGAAATGAAGAGCTAACTTTATTCTGAAATAATAACAGTAGATTGATCCATCCGACCGGCTATGGGTGGATTCATTTTAGACAACTCTACTTCAATCCGATCGATTTCCGGAAACGCTTCCTTCACTCTCCGTATAATACGATAGGCTGCATTCTCAATCAATCTGGAAGGTTTTGCCATTTCCTCTTTTACCAAATCGTATACTTCCGCATAATTGACCGTATCCACTACATCATCGCTGAGACAGGCTTCCGATAAATCGGCAGAGAAGCGTAATGTTACGGAAAAATTGTTGCCATAAATCGTTTCATGTTTTAATAGGCCATGATGGGCAAAAAAATGCATATTTTTTAGTTCGATGGAGGTTTTCATTGAACATTTCGTTATATTTGTTGATCTAAACGTAAAAGTACTACAAAAATTTACGATAATAAAACGGGCATAGCCGTCTTTCTTGCACAATATCTTAATCAAAAGAGTCTTGCGTCTTGATTTTTGGCTCTTTGCTTCTAATATAGATAATCATATGAAGAGAAACGTAATTTCCGAAAGAGTTTCAGCCATAAGACAATTTATGGAGGAGAAACAACTGGATCTATTCATCATTCCCAGTACCGATGCTCATCTGAGCGAATACCCGCCCAAACATTGGGAATCGAGAAAATGGATCAGCGGCTTTACCGGTTCCGCCGGAACGGCTGTGGTGACAAAAGATAAGGCGGGCCTTTGGACCGATTCACGCTATTTCCTGCAAGCGGCCGACGCAC
>JAAYFR010000330.1 GCA_012728155.1 Bacteroidales bacterium
GGGTGACACGAAACATTGGGCCTTTAATGATCCGGTGAAAAGAGAAGGGAAATACAAGGACAACCCTCCCTCGCTGGAAGAGTACAAGAAACTGACCACCCGTGTTGTCGACCTGCATCCCATTACCTGTATGCAAAACGCGAGGACCAGTGCCGGCGGTGTTGTTACGGGAATCCCCTCGCAGGCCTTGACGGTAGGCCCCGTACAAACCTGGCAGGCCGAAAAGGTATCGATCTGGCAGGCGGGAGTACATGACAATCCGTTTGGACAGAGGCTGACCGCATTGATGATCGGGAAAAAGATTATTGACTCCGCCGTGCCCATGTCGCTGCTGGCAGACCACCCCAACGTCCAGTTCAACTACTACAGGGGGGGACTGGGTACCTGCGGAACCGAAATGCATTAACATGCTGGCGAAGAAAAACGAATAGGCAATTGCCTTTGTCTATCAAGGAGGATAGATCTGGAGCGTTGTCCACGTTTATTTACAGGCACGCAAAAAGAGGCCGTCTCATAATAAACTATGAGACGACTTTTTTCTGTCTTCTTTTAGTAGATAATAACATCTAAAAAGATAAAAATAGCCCCTGATAAACCTTATAATGCCACTTTAGCAGGTTATGTGCAATCGAGAACAATACATACTTCACTTCTGCCCTGTCTTTACCCCTGTAGAAGAACCGTTTGCAATTTTTTGTTTTTCAGGGTACCGAAAGCAGCCTCCTCCTTCGGGTAACAACTGTAAAGAATTCACGCTACACAAGATGATCGATGCATGTGATGGTGTCGGAAGTGGTCTGGTGAAGGCGGATTATTTTTGCGGAATTATTTCACCTGGATGAGGTGGAAGTAGTACATTGTCGTTGGACTGTAAAATTTAACATTACTTCTGCACCATTTCAAATAGTCTTAAAATCTCTAATTTTTAAGCAACTAGGCAATTTTTCGTTCATGAAAATGAAAACCGTGAAACAGCCTCTTTATCACTTAAAAATGATTCGCTTTTTCAACCAATATGCAAGTCCAACCGCTAATTACAAGCTAATTGGACTTATTCATATCTCATTTATTGCGGAGAGAGGGATTATGAACCTTCTCCTTTCCTTTATCATTATCAATGATTTAATTTTTAAAACCTACAGTCGGCAACGAATTAGGCACAATTTTACAGCACCTTATTTGTCCACTTTTGACCTATATTCTCTGCATATATCTTAGGTTTAAAGATACAATTATTTTTGTAATAAATAACTTTCATAACATCAATTAATTATATTTAATTTAGCGCAAGGAAATGCGAATGCTTTATTCTACTGGTTCTACTACAGAGCGACTACCCGACCTTCTGGGCAAGCGAGAAAAGCTCTGAGCTACCAAACAAATTATGAAATAGTTATTAAATGAATGATCATTTTGTACAGTTTGGTTGTTACATGAAGTAATCAGTTACATAAAACAATTCAAATTGAAAAAAACCACACATATAACAGAATAAACCCATGGAGTTCAAAAATATTCAACCTATTCATATTCTCCTTCTTTTATTCCTCACATTGGTAATTCAAACAGGCTGTAAGCCCGGGGACAGCAGCGACAACCTCACACCCGAAGTCACTACAGAAGACATCGACACAATCTCCATAACGGAAGTAAAAAAAGAATGGACAGCCGCCGATATACAGTTGACAGAAAACCTCGAATACGATCAATATACACTGGAAGATGAGTATCCATATAAGGACACTGTACGTCGCTTTCAATGGGAGAAAGTAAAAGAGAAGATTGCACACCTTGAAAATGCAATGGAAAATGGCGGCAACTGGGGAGTATTCAGTAACTATAAAAATATGAATGGCGAAGCTCCCACCATAGAAGGCTTTGTACGCAACGAATATAAACGCGTGTCCGACGAGTATGGCGTGGAGCGATACCAATCGGTGCCGCTTTATGACGTAACGCAAACCGACAAGATGCTACGCTACGGCAGAGATGGATGGCTCGTAAAAATTCCCGATAGCGATACCACAGAGTTAGTACGTGTGCAGGGTGTATCCTTTGAGGGAGAGTACCTCGTGCCCAACCGTTACCTGAAACCCTGGGGCAACACCATCCGCTTTACCAAGGTGGTAGTAGTTGACGTCACCAACCAGCATGTTGCTCTTCTCGAAAAGCAAGGCAACACGTGGAATATCCTTAGCAAGAACCCCGCCACCACCGGTGTACACAAACCTCCCTATGCCCAGGAAACACCCACCGGTCTCTTTGCTATTCAGCAAAAGAAGGAAAAAATGTATTACCAGCAAGATGGCAGCTCCCAAATTGCTGGTTACGCCCCTTATGCGTCCCGCTTCACCAATGGGGCATACA
>JAAYFR010000331.1 GCA_012728155.1 Bacteroidales bacterium
GGTTTATTCTGCACACCTGGATTATACCCATTACGAATGTTATTTACCCAGAGGATACAGCGGAACGACATGGAAAAAACTGGAAGGAGGTCCAATCACTGACCCAAATTATATCTATGAGGCGAATATGCTCTCCTCCAGGGATGAGGCGATCGACAAATTTGTGGCTGATGCCCAGAAAGAAATCATCAAAGGAAATATCGTAATCATGGGAGGCGACCTTAATGAGCCATCACACTTAGACTGGCAAGAAGACACCAAAAACCTCTGGGACCATAATGGCGTGGTAATCAATTGGTATTGCTCCTCCAGATTGACAAAGTCGGGCTATAAGGATTGCTATCGGGAAATTTATCCCAATGCCGTCAATTATCCGGGATTCACCTTCCCATCCGCCAATGACAATGTGGAGGTTGGCAAGCTGGCTTGGGCACCCGAAGCAGATGAAAGGGACAGGATCGACTTTATTTATTACTATCCCAATCCTTATCTGAAACTCACCGATGCCAAAATTGTAGGCCCCTCCGGCACTGTCTATTATGGGAAAACCGGCAAACACGATGCTGACGATATCTTTATAGAACCTAAGGGAATTTGGCCGACTGACCATAAAGGCAATATGGCAATATTTACTATTCAAACAGAACCCTAACTGGCAACGGAACAAAAACTAAACTGCCGGCGCAGTATAATTGGTACTATTACATAATCTCATATTTTGGAATAATGATATGCTCTTTTTTTTTGCATATCATTATTCTTTTGTTTTATATCATATTACACAGTTAAAGATAATGTAATTTGATTTAAATTCATTCTTTTAATTGTCTGTTCTACCCACAATCCTCTCTGATGAGTATCGTTTCTGTTGTATAAATATCTAAATATAAAAGCAATCATGAATATCATTTTCACAAAGTTCCACACCACGCTATCAGTCGCATTGCTATTACTGCTCACAGCTTGTTCAGGCAGTGAACTCTCTTCTTTGAAGGTCGAATATGAAGAAACCCCTCGGGGAATAGATGTCGAAAATCCCCGTTTTAGCTGGCAGATGACCGCTAACAAGCGCGGACAATCGCAATCAGCCTACCAAATCACGGTGATCGACAAGACCGGAGAAGAAGTCTGGAATAGCGGGAAAATTGAAAGCGACCTATCCCTCAACATCGAATATGCGGGAAGTAGGTTACATCCCCGCACCAGATACGACTGGAGCGTGCAGGTGTGGAATCAGGATGATCAATTGCTATCCGCCCATTCATGGTTTGAGACGGGGTTGATGAATCCCTCCATCGATGCATGGGAAGGGGCAAAGTGGATTGGTGGCGGCGACGATGACCTGGTGCTTTATCCGGATTACCTGCCCACTTTCAATATCAATTATAGCCTGCAGTTAGACAAGGAGAGTGGCAGCACCAAAGCCGGTTTTGTCTTCGGCGCCAATGATCCCCGGCTGATGGATAAAAACAAAAATATCTATAACCTGGAAAATAAAAGAGACGAATCTTACATTGAAGTGGAATTGGATATTTCGCAAGTAGCCGCGGGAGGAAATGCCTTCTTGCACCTGTATCGCGTAGGATATGCTCCCGGCGATCGGAAGGAAACCCCATTTCGAAGCTTGCCCATTCCCTCCTCCACGATTCATCGGGGGAATCAATACGATAAACATTTTATCTGCCTCAAAACCATGTATAGCAATACCGACTTCTTCGTCGGTGGCGAAGAGGAATCGAATAAAATAGGCAAAGTGACAATCAACCCCATCGGGAACAGCTGGGATTATATCTGTTTTCCGATGCTTTGCGAGATCGGGTTCTCGGCAAGGCCGGGGCAGTCGGCAAACTTCTCAGAGGTGGAAGTACGCAACTACCGGGTACCCAACAACATCCTTTTTTCGGAAAAA
>JAAYFR010000332.1 GCA_012728155.1 Bacteroidales bacterium
GAGTATGATGGCTGTTTCATGCACTGTAAATGGAAGGAAACAGAGTGAATACAGAGATGTTTTTTTGGGTGATCCCACAGGGGTTACACTGGAAGCCATTGGTGCGGAACTGGATCCCCACTTCTTTTCTCAAAACGTGACGCGTGACGATGGTGCAAAGGAGGAGGATTGGCAATATGTGGTGGAGAGGGTGAAAAAAATGGAGTTGCAGAAGTTCAGGGTGATGGTGTTGCCACAATGGTATGAGCCTGAAAATGATAATGATGATCCGTTTACTACGGACAAAAGCCGGTTTACTTTCGATTCTCCCGAGATGCACGCTCTCTATAAGGTGCTCGATCTGGCGCAAGAACAACAGATGGAAGTTTGTATCGTTGTATGGGGGTGTCCTCTCTATGTCTCTTTACTGGATCCGGCGTATAGCCATGTGAAAACATCTTTTATGGCAGATCAGGATAAGGAAGGAGTCTGGATTACAGGCCCGACAGACTATGATGAATGGGCAGAGAACTTCTCTACGCTAATCAAGCACCTGATTGAAGAAAGAAGATATTCCTGTGTAAAGGAGATTACACCCATGAATGAGCCGGACGGCGGTCCCTTGCTTACCTCCGCCGAATATATGAAGATGGCAAAAACGTTGGATGCCCGTTTTAAAACGGATGGAATAAGGGAAAAAGTGAGATTCAACCTGTCGGATAATACCGATACCCGGACTTTCTATCTGGAGGATTGCGCTGAGAATCTGTCGGAGGTAGCGGATATATTCAACTCTCATACTTATATCTTCGGATATGATACGCCGAATAGCGTGATCTATAACTGGGAAAAGAACAATGTAACAATTGCCGCCCGGGCAGGCAAAAAACATCTTGTCGGGGAATTTGGGTCGAATCAATGTGTGGGAGCTACCCGGCAGAGAGATATAGATTTATATGCCCGTGGGGTGCTGATGACCCGTCTGGTGCTCAATTTCTTGAATGCGGGGGCTTCCGGGGTGAGCTATTGGAGCCTTATCGACCAATATTACGGTAAGGACGCCGATTATCAGCAAATGCAACAGTTAGGGCTTTGGAAGTATGTGAAGGAGGCATATAGGGGGGACTCCATTTATGCTGCGATCAAGAAAGATTATGAGGTGCGCCCCCAGTATTATGCCTACTCGTTGTTGACTCGTTTTCTGAAACCGGGATCGGAGATATATCCGATAGAGTTTGAAGATGATTTCGCGGTAGGTTCCGCCTTTAAAGATGAGGAGGGGAGATGGACTTGTCTATTTGCCAATTCAGCGGATGAAACAAAACTGTTGGCGATTAACGGGCTATTGGGCACAGGTTATTTTGACATATACAGGTATGAAGAGGATGCTTTGCCGCAAGATGACAATCTGATTGATACAACCGGACGTGTTAGCATGAAGGCCGGCAAACTTTATGTGGAGGTAAAAGCGAACTCTGTGTTGCTCTGCCGTCAGCAATAAAAATAGCATGGAGGAAATGCCTCTTGTGCGCATAGGGTGCTACAGGAAAATAGCCCTTTTCAGGATAAGATGGGGAAAAAAAGAGATTATCGACTCTCCCCATTGACATTTTTATTAACTTTATCGATTCAATTTGGCATTGCCGTTATTCAACGATATGAAAAAAACAGTGTTCTATCTTACCTTGAGTGCTCTATTTGTCTTTGCCGCCTCCGCCGATGAGGGGATGTGGATGCTCCATTTGTTAAAGCAGCAGAAGTTTGCCGAGATGCAAGCACTCGGTTTGGAGTTGGAGGATTATGATATTTATAATCCCGACAGTACCTCGCTGAAGGATGCGGTTCTCTTCTTTGGGAGTGGCTGTACCGGCGAGGTGATCTCACCGGAGGGGTTGATCCTCACCAATCATCACTGTGGATATGGACAGATACAGAATCACAGCTCTTTAGAGAACAACTATCTGGATGATGGCTTTTGGGCAATGACCAGAGCGGAGGAACTCCCTAATCCCGGGCTGATTGTCACCTTTATCGACGGGATGGAAGATGTGACCGACTATGTGAAGCAGTGCCTTGAAAGGGATAAAGAACAGGATAGCGACGGTGTTTTCTTTCTGTCTCCCTCCTATCTTAACCGTATTGCACGTGAAAAGGCGGGAGAGAATCTTCTGTCGCTACCCGGTGTTGAAGTGGAGATAAAACCTTTCTACGGTGGTAACCAATACTATATGTTTATTAAAAAGATCTATTCGGATGTCCGTCTTGTGGGTGCTCCGCCAAGTTCTATCGGCAAGTTTGGCGCCGATACCGATAACTGGATGTGGCCGCGCCATACGGGCGACTTCTCGCTGTTCCGTATCTATACCGATAAAGAGGGAAATCCGGCCAGTTACTCACCCGAAAATGTGCCGTTAAAGCCAAAACGATGGCTGAGAATATCTACCGATGGAGTGAAAGAAAACGACTTTGCGATGATATTGGGATTCCCGGGTACCACCCATAACTACTATACCTCATGGGAGGTGGCCGAACGTAGAGATATCGACAACAGGGTGCGGATCGATATGCGGGAGATACGCCAGAACGCCATGCTGGAGGAGATGCTGAATGACCCGGCCGTAAAGATTCAATATGCGGCGAAATATTCCGGCTCCACCAATGCCTACAAGAATGCTATAGGCACCAACTGGGCCATTGATATGCGCGATTTCGAACAGTTGAAGCGGGAGCAACAGGATCGTCTGTTGGAATGGGCGGGAAATAATGGAAAACCTGAATATATTGAGGCCTTGAAAGAGATCCAGCGAATGGTTGAAGAAAGGGCCGACCTGCGCTATAGGAGCTGGATGCTCAATGAAGGGATTATCCGTGGGGTGGAATTTGCCAATCTACCCCAAAGAGGATGGAATATGTTATTACGGGCAATAGGAGACAGTCGCTCCGGGAAGAGCCGTTCTGTCAGTCGTGATGAAGTGGAAAAAGCCCTCCTGCAACTGAAAGAGGATTATGAGCTCTTTGCCAATAAGAACTATAATATGGATGTGGATAAAAAAGTATCCGCCGCCATGATCTCCGAATATCTCCGGTTGATCGACAGGGAAAATCTTCCCTCCTGTTTTGATACGCTTTATTCGCAATTCAACGGCGATGTAAAGGCTTTTATCGATTATATATTTGATCATTCCCTTTTTGGGAATCGGGAAAATTGGAGCCAGTTTGAAACTGCTCCATTGAAATTTATTACCAATAAACGTAAACTGAAATTACTCAAGAACGACCCGATGTTCCAGTTTGCCCGTTCAGTGAATCGGGAGAGAGAGCTCCTCAATATTCAGTTGAATAAATTTGATGTGCCGTTTTCCTTGGCCCGCCGCACCTATCTGGAGGGAATTCTTGAGATGGAGGGTCCTTATGCCCACTTCCCGGATGCTAATCTGACGCTGAGATTGACATACGGACAGGGGAAAGGATACCACCCCCGTGACGCGGTCACCTATTCCCATCAGACTACCCTGAGGGGTGTGATGGAAAAAGAGGATCCCGATAATTGGGAATTTGTGGTGGCGGAAAAGCTGAAATCTCTCTATCGGGAGAAAGAGTTCGGCAATTACGCTTCAGCCGACGGCAGAATGCCGGTCAATTTTGCGGCGACTACCCATACCACGGGTGGTAATTCCGGAAGCCCCGTGTTGAACGGTAAAGGAGAGCTGATCGGCATCAATTTCGACCGGAACTGGGAAGGGGTAGGGGGAGATATCCAATATCTACCCGATTACCAGAGAAGTATTATTGTGGATGTGCGGTATGTACTTTTTGTAATCGATAAGTTTGCGGGAGCAGCCCATCTGATTGAAGAGCTGGAACTGTTTCATTAAGCGATATAAGTAGAGCTAAGCATGCTTGAGTTCTGCCCTTGCGAGAATTGGAAATCGAGCAGCGAAAGCGGCTCAAATAGTCTATTCTTAGTGAAATTACTCGTTGAACAGACGACTTCGGGCAATCATGCAGGCACCAATGATGCCCGCTTTGCTCTTCAGTTTAGAGGTGACGATCCGGGTGTCTTTGTTGACCAAGTTCAGCGAGTGCTTTCTGATAGAACTACGTATGGGTAGCATGATAAATCCATCTGTCTCGGCTACCTGCCCTCCAATAATTACCAACTCAGGGTTGAAGATGTTGATGAGGCCGGCAATATATCTGCCTAACTTATACCCCACCTCCTCAACGATCTCTATACAGAGCGGGTCTTCCATGTTGGTGGCCTTGATGATGTCGGTGAGTGTGAGCTTGTTGATGTCCTTTACCAACTCTGTGAGCAGGGTGCTCTCTCCCTTTGAAATACGCTCTAAAACCATCCTGTGTACGGCTAAACCGGAGGCTTCGGTTTCGAGGCATCCTTTTTTTCCGCAATGGCAGAGGATCTCATTATCGAAAATTGGGAAATGACCAAATTCACCGGAAAAGCCCGACTTCCCGTAATAGGGCTTTCCTTCGATTATAATGCCGATCCCCAA
>JAAYFR010000333.1 GCA_012728155.1 Bacteroidales bacterium
AGATGAGATACTTAATAACAATGAGGATATCACCTACTATGATCGTTCACGGGATATCTACGACGATTGTGTGGAATATATCTGTTCTGAATTTGAAGAGTCATCCTTGTATCTTCCTGCCAAAGTCAACTCGGTATTGGAATACGGACGTCCCACCAAAGGTGCGGCACTCGCATTGGTTGCCAGGGTTAGGTTGATACATGCCAGTGACCTTTTCAACGGGGGACGTTCGGCACGTACCTATTTCGGGAGTTGGACACGGAAAACGGATGGTAAACATTATATTCAGCAGACTTATGATCCGAAGCGCTGGGCAGTTGCCGCTGCTGCCGCCAAAAGGGTGATGGAGCTTCAACAAGATGGTCTGCCCATGTATCGCCTGCATACGGTGGAAGCCGATGAAAAAACCCGCCCGCTACCGATCAATGTGAATGATCCCGATTTTCACAAACCTTTTCCGGAAGGAGCCGCGGGAATTGATCCTTTCCACTCTTATTTGGACATGTTTAATGGTGAAACAGTGATGAATATTAATCCTGAGTTTATCTGGGCGAGATCTTCTAGTCAAGTTACAAATTATACGAAACATTCTTTTCCTGTAGCCAATGGAGGCTGGAATGGTATGTGTGTGACCCAGAAAGTGGTGGACGCTTATGAGATGGTCGACGGCCGTACTATCAATACTGCCAGTGATGAGTATCCGTATGATGAGACCGGATTTACAAATGAAAGAAAAGAGTTGTACCGCGAATATTATTTGAATACCAACGTTTACAATATGTATGTAAACAGGGAGGCTCGCTTTTATGCTTCTGTTGGTTTCAGTGAAGGCTTTTGGTTAATGGGGTCGACTTCCGACAATACCCAGAAGAACCTTACCGTTACCTATTATAACGATTCCCCCAATGGAAAGAGTGGGGCGCCTAATCCGGACGACCATCCTATTACAGGTTATGTCTTGAGAAAGTATGTTAACCCAATCGATGCTTGGGCTGGTACTGCAGCGAGGAGGATCGACAAACCGTTCCCGATCATACGTTATGCGGAGATTCTGTTATCGTATGCAGAGGCATTAAATCAGATTGAGGGAGAGAGTTTTACTGTTGAAGTGGATGGACAGTCCCAGACTTTCACCAGAGACATCAGTGAGATTAAAAAGGCGATCAACCAAGTGCGTTACCGCGCCGGTCTCCCGGGAATGCAGGATGCTGATTTGGCAGATGCAACTGCAGTAATGAATAGAATCAAAAAGGAACGTATGGTGGAATTTCTGTATGAAAATCGGAGATATTTCGATGTGCGCCGCTGGGGTGATTATGAAGCATCGGAAAGTGAACCGATCAAAGGGATGAATACGGCGGGCACAAGGGATACTTATTATCAGCGTGTTGTGCCAACGAGTTACCGTATCACCAATAGGGTTGTAAATCGTAAGATGATATTTTTGCCAATCCCAAAAGCAGAAATGCTGCGTTTGCCTTCGTTCGATCAGAATCCGGGTTGGTAAACCTATTCATCTATCTTAATGAACATAAATAAAATAATCATATGAAATATATAAAATATACAAATCTGCTGTTTGTCACTCTCCTGATATTTATCTTGTTGTCATGTAACAGAGATGAGATTTTCGAGCGGGAACAATACAAGCCTGTCGTGGCTTTGCTTAGTGATGATGGCTTTAATATTTTTTCGGAAGAACTGGATTTTTCTGAAGAAGTCGACGGATATATTGCCGCTTCCTGTGGTGGCGTTTTGCCCACAACACAATCGATAGATATCAGCATTGTTGAAGATAAAAACCTGCTTAGCTCGTATAATAACAGTAATTTCGATACCGATGCAGAACGATATGCCCTTTCTATGAGCTCTGACAGGTATGTGATAGATAAGCACAGTATCACTATTCCCGCGGGAGAAAGAACAGGCAGGATGCATATCCGGATGCGTACTACTGGCTTATCGCCCGACTCTGTCTATATGATTCCTTTCAAAGTAAACAATTTTTCCGCGTATGAATTTAATCCTAAGAAAGCAACCGTACTCTACCGCTTGTTCCTGAAGAATTTTTATGCTTCAACGAAGGATGGCGATGGAGCCACAATCTATAGTCAACGTGGGAAAAGAGGTTTTACAAACACCATGGTGCAGAAAAAAGTTTTTCCTGTCGGAAGTAATGAAGTGAGGATTATGGCCGGAATTAAGGAGTTTGAAAAAGAGGAAGAGACAATTGACAGATGGTCTATCCGGCTCGTGGTGGGTGAAGACAATAAAGTCACTATCTTGCCCTGGAACACTTCCGAGTTCGGGATGAAACTCACCCAGATTGATGGAAATTCCGATTTTCCAAATACATTTAGTATAGTAGACGATGGTTACAATACCTATAAAACGTTCCTGCTTCGTTATGATTATGTGGATCCGGATGATGGTAATATGTATGAGATGTCGGAAGAACTGAGATTACAATTCAGTGAAAGAGATGAATATTAAAAAATAATTTATCCGCTATGAATATGAACTATTTTAAATATCTAACAATTGTCATGCTTGCATTAATGACAGGATGTAATAATTTTGATTCGTTTGTCGTGACCGAAAAACCCTATGTAAATCAAACATCAGTGCAACTATACATAGGGGAGCATGCTGGCGATCGAAATACAATTCAATTAGTGAGTAGCCCCCTTGGAAAATCCTATGTATGGAGCAGCCAGGATCCCGCTGTGGTTACGGTTACTCAAACAGGCTTGTTGACCGCTGTGGGTGAGGGCATTACTACTGTGACGATTGCGTCGGATGATGACCAGATGGTTGTAGATGTAAATGTGAAAGAATTTATTCCGCTTACAGGCTTTACATTGAGTACGAACGAGGTAATAGCTTATTGGCAAACTTCAACCCCCATTTTTGTAACCTATATTCCTGATAATGCTACGGATGTAAACCTTGAGTGGTCATCGTCCGATCGTGGCGTAGCAGAAGTATATAGTAATGGGTTGGTCAAGACATTGGCAACAGGACGTGCTATCGTAACCGCGAAATATGGAGATCTCAAGCAAACGATAAGTGTTTGGGTTCCGGTGACTCCTGAAAAAATGGACAAATCGGGGTGGAGTATTCCCGGATATAATTCAAACAGCGATGAAGGCACTATCGGATATAGTTCGCAACAAAGAAGCGATGGTGGTGGTGTCCCTTCCATTATAGACGATAATCTCAGTACCTATTGGCACGCCAGATATAGTGGCTCGGGTAGTAACTATCCGCATTGGTTTATTATTGATCTGGGAGAAGAAGTCACCATTGCAAAAGTAAGTATGGCAAGAAGAACTGGCGATAATCGCGGGC
This sequence comes from Bacteroidales bacterium, assembly GCA_012728155.1. GTDB lineage: Bacteria > Bacteroidota > Bacteroidia > Bacteroidales > Dysgonomonadaceae > Proteiniphilum. Next base: position 3,352 of record JAAYFR010000333.1, read on the forward strand.
AAAAAGGGTATCAGGTTTTTACATGTACTGAAAGTGGTGCTGTAAACTTAAATGATCCCACAACATGGGAATGGAATGATCAGGGAGAGTATTCATTTGATTCAAATAAGGATGGGCACCAAGAGGTATCATTGCCTATTAGGGAGCAACAATATCCAGCAGCACGTTATGTAAAAATATACATCGCTGATAAATATAGAGGTAGTAATAATTATGCCATGGTTGGAGATTTCAGCGTTTATGTTTCTCAATGAATTCTGTTATAAGTTCAATCGGAGATTTTTCGCATAGAAACTTTTCAACAGGCTTGTCATTGTGACTGTCTTATTCAGCCTCTATTTCAAATCCAAAATTTACAATAAGGCGTATTTCGGACAATTATTTAAAATAAAATGATTGTCCGCAAATACGCCTAAATAGTTATTTTAACGTGAGTTCAACTAAGGTGAAAACAATCTAAGGCTATGTTTGAGTCGGAAATACTCCACACATGGGCTATAAATGAATCGTCTTTGAGTCTTATCAAAGTCTTGTTTCATTCTATTAAATATAGAGATTAAAAGAATGAGGTAAGAATGAGGTAAGAATGAGACAAGAATGAAATTAGAGTGAACTAGAGTAAAAAATTAGCTTTGGTACGATTTAAGTACCGCGTTGGATTGGCGAATATAAGGGTCAAACTATGTGAATCGGACGTTTTACGTACGATCATATTTTTTTTATCAGTTTAGTGAGCATATTATTAGTTTTATTTATCTTTATGTTATATTTTTGGAGGACGAATACTCTTTTGAAGTGTTTCGTTTGATTTAATTGCTAATATACGATTTATAAAACTCGAATAATCCACTCGAATTTCGCACGTGCATTTGACAATGTATGTAGCTTGTGAAATTTGAATAACCTATTAAAATGATTATGAAAAAAATCAACAACAATCTGTTTTTTACCCTCTTTCTTGTGTCGGTTCTACTGTTTTCTTTGGGTGGTTGCAAATCAAAAAAAGAGGAAGAGAATTATGTCAAATTCAAAAAGATTAAGGATACCCATCAATATTTTGCTTATAGGGGAGATAATTCAATATTGATAAGTGGACATAGGGGAGGACTTGAAGTGGGCTATCCCGAAAATAGCCTTGAAGGACTTCGACAGGTGTTGACGCAAATGCCCGCCTTCTTCGAGATAGATCCTCGCCTGACCAAAGATAGTGTCATCGTTTTGATGCACGATGCCACATTGGAGCGCACTACTGATGCAACCGGTAAACTCTCCGATTATACCTTCTCCGAACTGCAATCGGTAAGATTGAAAGACCATGAGGGAAATGTTACATCTTCAAAAATTCCTACCCTGGAAGAGGTGATCAAATGGAGTAAAGGAAAGACGGTTGTAAATCTCGATAGAAAGGATGTGCCGTTCGATATGATCGTGGATCTGATCAAGAAGCAGAAGGCGGAAAAACATGTGATGCTCACCGTACATACAGGAGCACAAGCAAGGTATTATTCGGACAGATTACCGGGAATCATGCTGTCTGTCTTCGCCAGAAATGAGAAGGAATTTGAGGATATTGCCATTTCCGGTGTCCCTTGGGAGAATATGATTGCCTATGTGGGACAGACCATTAATGAGTCCAACAGACATATCGTAGCACAACTGAGAGCCAGAGGTGTCAGGTGTATGGTCTCCTACGCACCATCGCTCGATCGACTCAAAACCGTAGAAGAAAAAAAATCAGCGTATAGGGAAGCAATCAAAATAAATCCCGACATCATTGAATCGGACTATCCGGTTGAAGTATGGAAAGTGCTGGTGTCTGGCAACGAGGATTAACGATTAGAACCCCAATGATGAATAAAATTATGGAGTGTGTGCCCAACTTCAGTGAGGGACGCGACGCTCAAAAGATAGAGCAGATTGCCGACCTGTTTCGCGGCAAGGAGGGTGTGAAGCTATTGGATTATAGTGGCGATGCAGATCATCACCGGTCGGTAATGACTGTCGTAGGGGAACCGGAAGCATTGAAAAATGCGGTGGTTGAAGCGATAGGCCGGGCGGTGGAACTGATCGACCTTACCCAACATCAGGGGCAGCACCCCCGAATGGGGGCAGTGGATGTGGTTCCTTTTATTCCGATTAAAAATGTGACGATGGAAGAGGCCATAGCACTCTCGAAAGAAGTGGCAGAAGCGGTGGGCGAGAGATTTGGACTTCCGGTTTATCTCTATGAGAAGTCGGCCTCGGCATCATACCGTGAAAATCTTTCTAATGTCCGCAAAGGTGAATTTGAAGGGTTGGCCGATAAGATGAGACAACCGTAATGGAAACCCGATTTCGGTCCCTCACAGCCGCATCCTACGGCAGGCGCAGTAGCGGTAGGAGCACGCATGCCATTGGTAGCCTATAACGTGAATTTGGGTACCGATAACCTTGAAATCGCGACCGCTATCAGCAAGAAAGTACGTCATCTGGGTGGGGGATTGAGATTCTGTAAAGCGATGGGGGTGGCACTGGAAGGTCGTGGTATCACTCAGGTGTCGATGAACCTGACCGATTATAGAAAAACAGCGATCTATCGAGCTCATGAACTGGTGCGCATTGAAGCGCAGCGTTACGGTGTGCCTGTGATAGGTGCCGAAGTGATTGGACTTGTTCCGATGGAAGCGCTGGTTGATTCCGCCGCATACTATCTGGGACTTGAAAATTTCTCCGTAAGCCAGGTGCTCGAAACACGACTGATGGAATAATTTATCAAAAAGAGAAGTGAAGTTGAAAATCAATAGTTTTAATCATTCGTCCCGATGATGGTGGCAGAGCGTGCTTAGAATAAATAGAGAAGAGTTGGTTTTCCCGATTCATGGAGAAGAAAAATTGAGTATATTTGCATTTTTAAAAAAGGATTAACAAATAAGAAAATAGGGAATGGTAGAAAAAATCAGACAATCGCTCAGGGATTCTGCGGCGGCAAGGTGGTCTGCACTTTTCATTGTCTCTTTTACAATGATGTGCGGATATTTTTTAACGGATATCATGGCGCCGCTGGCCGGTTTGCTGGAAGGACAACTGGGATGGAGCCGTGCTGAGTATGGCACGTTTACCAGTTCTTATGGATGGTTCAACGTTTTTCTGCTGATGCTGATCTTCGGCGGAATTATCCTCGACAAGCTGGGTGTGAGACTCACAGGAGTGGGTGCTGCCGCGGTCATGGTGATCGGCGCGGCGATTAAATACTGGGCGATATCCAGTGATACGTTGCGAGGCACAACCCTTCTGGGATTGGATGGCCAGGTGCTTATGGCCAGTATTGGTTTTGCCACTTTTGCCGTGGGAGTGGAGGTGGCCGGCATCACCGTCTCCAAGATCATCGTGAAATGGTTCAAGGGGAAAGAATTGGCAACCGCCATGGGGATGGAGATGGCGATGGCCAGGATCGGTACCGCCCTGGCGTTGGGATTCTCCGTGCCGATTGCCAAAGCGATGGGAGTGATCGATGTTTCCCGTTCGGTGCTGGTTGCCCTAATCGGTTTATGTATCGGATTGATCGCTTTCTTCATCTATGTGGCAATGGATAAAAAATTGGATGCATCGGAGGCGTCAGATGAGATTGAAGAGAAGAACCCGGAGGATGAATTTAAAATTTCGGATATAGGCAAGATATTGAGTAACAGGGGATGGTGGTATATTGCCATCTTGTGCGTGCTGTTCTATTCGGCCGTTTTTCCCTTTCTGAAGTATGCGACCGACCTGATGGTGAACAAGTTTGGCGTGGTGGAAGATCTTGCGGGAATGATCCCGATGTTGTTGCCTTTCGGCAATATCCTGTTGACTCCCTTGTTTGGGGGAATTTATGATCGGAAAGGTAAAGGAGCCACCATCATGATTATCGGTTCCATATTGCTGATACTGGTCCATGCACTCTTTTCCGTGCCGGGGTTGGATAGCTGGGTCTTCGCAATGGTATTGATTGTAGTTCTTGGAATTGCTTTTTCACTGGTCCCCTCTGCCATGTGGCCTTCCGTGCCCAAGATCGTTCCCGAAAAACGGTTGGGTACCGCCTATTCACTTATCTTCTGGGTACAGAACTGGGGATTGATGGGTGTGCCCCTCTTGATAGGATGGGTGCTCGAGAAGTATTGTGTTACCGGACAAACTGTCCGCGACGGACTTACCGTGAATAGTTACGATTATACCGTGCCGATGATGATCTTTACCGGTTTTGGTGTGTTGGCATTGGTTGTTGCCTTTTTATTGAAAGCAGAAGATAAACGCAAAGGATATGGACTGGAATCGCCCAATATCCAGAAATAGTGGAAATCTACACGTAAGCGAGTGAGAAATGTACCGGTCCGTTTTTTTGGCGATAGCAGACTGTATATAGCAAAAGCGGTGTAGACGGTTAGGGGATAAAGGAGAGGCAACTCTTTGTAATAGAGAGGTTATGATCAGAAAAGTTCAATCTGTAAAGTAACCTTTCTGTCTCTTTTTGACCAAGGTGGGGAACCAAGCAAGAGTCTCTTAATTTCGATTTCCAATTCCGGACAGGAATTTTCTTCGATATTGATTTGTCCCGGCTGCCCTATTGGATCTATATAGAACTTCACTTTGAAAGATATTTTTTGTCCTGCACAGATATCTTTATCGTAATGTTCAGTGAAATATTCAATGAAATCCTCTTTATCAAATAGAGGTGCATTATATACTACACCATCCACATTCTCAGCAGTGACATCCTTTGCGTTACTTCTTGATCTTTTAAGCCGAGAGGGAGAACCCGAAGTAACTGAACCGACAACAGACTCTTTTTTTTGACTTCCAAAAGCAACGACAACATTTTCATTTAAAGCCATATCATCCGCTTTCATCATTATATCGCCAACATTCTCTTTCAATGGGATTTCGCTATTTTTCATTCCGATATAGGAGGCAATAAGATTTTTCTGTTCGTCGTTTGGAACAATCAACTGAAAATTGCCCGCTGTGTCGGAAACGGTGCCGCTACGGGTATTTGAGAGTTGAATGATCACACCCGGGAGCGGCTCGCCGGTTTCATCTATTATGCGGCCGGAAACGAATAACTTATCCGAATCCTCTACGATTTTTTCCGCGATCAGTTCCATATTTTCAGAAGATGCTTCCATCGGTCGGGAAGGAGGGGAGGGAACGGTCTCCTCTATGATTTTTTCCGCGATCAGTTCCATATTTTCAGAAGATGCTTCTACCGGTTGGGAAGGTTGGGAGGGTGCACTCTCCTCTTCGCTTCGAATGATATCGATGATGTCGGTCGTCTTCTCTGCCAGATAAGGCTTATTCGACAGGAAGGGGTTGCGCAGCAGAAGAGGCGTGCCGATAAGCAATACGATTACGGCCGCGGCAGCCCATATCCATATTCGCTTATGAATAGCTCTTCCGGGGGGAGTGAACCGCTTTTCCAAATCGTCAATGGTGGATATATGATCCCCTATCACCGAATCATATCCATCGATGGCGTCTTGCAGAAAGGGATCTTCCATCGCCTTACGCTCCAATTGGTTGGCTTCCTTTCCTCGTCGTTCTCCTTTTATGTACTCTTTTAAATTCACTCTCTCTATCTTTATTTCCGACTGCAATATCTTTTAAGCTGTAAATCAAATATGTTGTCATCTGAGAAACGGCAAAGAACTATTGTAAATTCAATAGCCGCATAATACAATTTTTCAAATTACGCTTCCCATTTTGAATGTAACTTTTCACTTTTTCAAGCGGATAGCCCGTTATGGAAACGATGTCGGCATACGATTTGTTCTCGTAATAAAAAAAGTGGATACTCTTTCGCTGCTCCTCCTTCAACTCGTTCATGCAGACCCTCAATGCCGACTCTTCTTCATTCGACTTCTCCTTATCCAATAGAGTGAATAAATCACCATTTTCCACAAATATGTCATCCAAATTGACAAAAATTGCCTGTTTTGCTTTCCGCAGACGGAGCAGGCAATGGTTTTTCGCTACACTATACAGCCAGGTATGAAAATTTTGTATCTTGTACTGTTTAATTTTTTGTGAAACCTCTTCAAACAGATCCATCACCGCATCCTGTGCCTCGTTCTCATTGGCAAGATATTTCAGGCATAACCCATATACCATGGGGATATAACGACGATACAATTCGCCGAAATAGTTCGGTTGCTCTTCTTCTTTACAAAGTGCAAACAATTCGTCGTTCGATAGCGTCGTTATTTTTCGCCTCTCTTTCAATTTATTACCTATTCTCCTGTGAACAATATCTTACAAAAGTAAAAAAAAAATTCATTTGGTTGTGGAATCCGGAGGTGAATTGCATCTATTTAGTAAATCAATCAATTATCAAATCAGTAAATCAATAAAGATATGAAGACAACAGTTAAAAGAATCCGTTTGATACTCCTTCTGGCGGTAGTATCGTTATCGCTCTCCGCACAGGAAATAATAGTGAAAGGTAAAGTAATGGATGCGCAGGATAAATCGCCATTGATGGGTGTAACTGTTATGGAGAAAGGAACAAACAACGGAGTCGTGACTGAGATGAACGGAGAATTTAAGATCAAGATCCGAAAAGGGAAGATACTGCAATTTAAATACATAGGATATAAATTGAAAGAAGTAAGAGCGGAAAGTGAATGGATGAAAGTTGAGATGGAACAGGATATCCGGACATTGGAAGAGGTGACCATCGTAGCTTTTGGGAGTCAAAGAAAAGAAAGTGTTGTCGGTTCTGTTACTTCAGTTTCTCCCTCTCAACTAAGGAGGTCAAGTAATGGTTTAAGGGATGCCATTGCCGGGAGGATAGCCGGTGTTGTGTGGGAAAGCGATACAGAAGAGTATGGAACATTCAAGGAAAACCGCTTCTTTCCAGTTGAAAAACAACCGCTTTCCACTTTTTCACTTGATGTAGATGTTGCTTCTTATGGCAATATCCGTCGGATGATCAATCAGGGGAAGATGCCTCCTCAAGAGGCGGTTCGCATTGAGGAGATGATCAATTATTTCAGCTATAACTATGTACAACCTACAGATGGGCATCCGGTTAGGATTGTGACTGAAACAACACTTTGCCCATGGAATGAAAAACATCAATTGCTACGTATTGGGGTGAAAGCAAAAGAGATTCCTTCGGAGGAATTATCTGCAAGCAATTTTGTTTTCTTGATTGATGTGTCAGGGTCAATGTACGATGCTAATAAACTACCGCTTGTGAAGTCGTCGATGAAGCTGTTAGTGAATAATCTGCGTCCGCAAGATCGAGTAGCAATTGTAACCTATGCCGGAGCAGCAGGAGAAGCGTTGCCATCAACAAGTGGTGCCGATAAGCAGAAGATTATCGATGCACTGGAGAGCTTGTACGCCAGAGGTTCCACGGCCGGAGGAGAGGGGATTCAACTGGCTTATAAGATTGCTGAAAAGAACTTCATGAAAGAGGGTAATAACCGGGTGATCCTCTGTACTGATGGAGATTTTAATGTGGGCGTTTCATCCAACGAGGGATTGGAAGCATTGATCGAGAGTAAGCGGAAAAGCGGTATTTTCCTGACCGTACTCGGCTATGGGATGGGAAACTATAAGGATAGCAAACTTCAGACTCTGGCAGAGAAGGGAAATGGTAATCATGCTTATATTGATAATCTACAGGAGGCAAATAGGGTCATTGTCAACGAATTTGGCAGTACCATGCATACCATTGCCAAGGATGTGAAAATTCAGGTGGAGTTCAACCCCGCATTTGTCAATGCTTACCGTCTGATAGGTTATGAAAGCAGGCTGCTTGAAGATGAAGATTTCAACGATGATCTCAAAGATGCGGGGGAACTGGGTCCCGGCCATACTGTGACAGCGCTCTATGAGATTGTCCCTGTGGGAGTGAAAGCGCCTGTAGGCAGTGTGGATCCGTTGAAATACCAATCTTCGGAAAAAGAAACGGCTACATCTAAGTTTACTGACAGCAAAGAGTTGCTGACCGTAAAACTGCGTTACAAGAAACCGGACGAAGAGGTAAGCCGTAAATTGGAAGTGTCCGTATTGTCAAAGGATGTAGATAAGAATCCATCGGAAGAGTTGAGTTTTATCATGTCGGTCGCCATGTTCGGACAATTGTTACGTGATTCCGATTTCAAGGGTGATGCATCCTATGCAAAGGTCATTGAACTCGCCCGTAAAGGGTTGAATGATGATCCCAACGGCTATCGCCGGGAATTTATCCGGTTGGTTGAAACCGTGGAACAGTTGGAGAAGTGATTCCGCCAAGAGAGGGTATCGGGAGTGTCTCAACAAACGCCGTTTGTAGGGATATTCCCATTACTCACCATCAAACCCTGTCGGGCCATATATTGGGCAGTTCTCCACTAAATCCCATTTCCGGAAGCTCGTTGATCTGTTGCATCTCTTCTTCTGATAAGGCAAAATCAAAAATGCTGATATTTTCTTCGATTCGTTGAAGGGTGGTTGATTTGGGAATCACAACTACCCCGTGTTGAATAACCCAACGCAGACAAATTTGGGAGACGGATCTATTGTGTTTCTCGGCTATTGCGTTCAACACATCGTTTCCGAGAATCTTACCTCTGGCCAAAGGTGACCACGACTCGACAGTAATGCCATTCTCTTTACAGAATGCGGTCAATTCAGGTTGCCAGTAACCGGGATGAAATTCAATCTGGTTCACTGCTGGAATTATGTTTGCCGTTTGAAAAAGTGCCTCCAAATGTTCTTCCCAGAAGTTACTTACGCCAATGGATTTTATTCTTCCTTCGGCTTGCAACTCCTCCATCGCACGCCAACTGTCAGCATTTGCTTTTTGCCAGTTGTTGTAGTTCTTCGCATTGGCCGGCCAATGTATTAAATAGAGATCAATATAAGTCAATCCCAATTTTTTGAGCGACAGTTCAAACGCTTCCTTTGTCTCTTTATATCCCAAATTATCCCGCCACAATTTTGTGGTGACGATAATCTCTTTCCGGTCAACTCCGCCCTCGGCAATCCCTTTGCCAACTTCTTCCTCGTTGTTGTATCTGGCGGCTGTGTCAATTAATCTATAACCTTTTGCCAAGGCATTTTTTATTGCCAAGACACCATCTTCTTTCACAGACTTGTATGTGCCAAAACCTATAATGGGTATCTTGTTCCCGTCATTTAAAACTATTTCTTTCATAAATGTTACCTGCTAATCTTTTGTATGTTCAAAAAACTCTTCAGCTTCTCCTTTGAAATCTTTCTTATGAACCAAGAGTTTTATCATTGATGGAGATCTCGCGTGAAGGCGTTCATCTTTCATTTCAATTGAAGCCGGAATTATTTACATAAGGATCCATATCAAAAGCTATACCACCGTTTCCGCGTGTCATTAGCTTATTGTTGAATATCTTAGCGTCTCTTTCATCACTTCTTATCGTGAATATCGTTTTTGTCATATCATTCACTCTACAGACTCTTAGTGAATCGTTTTGATGATACAACAGATTCATGCTTGCCGGGTCGATATTGCACAGTGAGACTCCCGTTTCAGCTACTTCCAGTGTCTGAACGATATTGAAATCAGGAATTTCTCTAAGTTCGAAATGTGAACCGAC
>JAAYFR010000334.1 GCA_012728155.1 Bacteroidales bacterium
AAAGAGTAAAGAGTAAAGAGATTTAAAGCGGAAAATTAATCGTGAAAGTTTTTTAATTTATTCTCAACTTCTTTACTTCTCAACGTCAGATTTCTTTTTTCAGTTGACAGATTTAATTAATTAGCACATTAAGATATCACTTCCAGTTTTTTCCCTACCTTGACAAACGCTTCGATCGCCTTGTCGAGATGTGCGCGCTCATGGCCGGCAGAGAGTTGCACCCGGATGCGGGCCTCTCCTTTCGGCACGACGGGATAGTAGAATCCGGTCACATAGATACCTTCGTCGAGCAACTCTGCGGCAAATTCCTGCGACAGTTTCGCATCGTAGAGCATCACGGCACAGATAGCCGACTGAGTCGGTTTGATATCGAAATTGGCTTCTTTCATCTTGGCGACGAAGTACTCCACATTTTCGTGCAGTTTATCCTGCAGCTGGTTGGATTCCTGTAACAGATTGAATGCCTCTACTCCTGATGCCGCCACCATGGGAGGAATGGAGTTGGAGAAGAGATAGGGGCGTGAGCGCTGACGCAGCATATCGATGATCTCCTTACGTCCGGTGGTGAATCCGCCGATGGCACCGCCAAATGCTTTTCCCAACGTTCCCGTAATCACATCCACATTACCCATCACGTTGTATAATTCGGTCACACCTTTTCCGGTCCGACCCACTACTCCCGCCGAGTGGCTTTCGTCCACCATCACCAGTGCATCATATTTCTCCGCCAGCTCCATAATTTTATCGAGCGGTGCCACGTTGCCATCCATGGAGAATACACCATCGGTGACAATGATACGGAATCGTTGTGCCTGTGCCTCTTTCAACTTTTCTTCCAGATCAGCCATATCGGCATTGGCATAACGGTAGCGATGCGCCTTACAGAGGCGCACCCCGTCAATAATGGATGCATGGTTCAATGCATCGGAGATAATGGCATCCTCCTGTGTGAAAAGCGGCTCGAAGAGTCCTCCATTGGCATCGAAACAGGCGGCATAAAGAATGGTGTCTTCCGTGTTGAAGAAGCGGCTGACCGTTGCTTCCAGCTCCTTGTGATAGTCTTGTGTGCCGCAGATAAAGCGTACCGACGACATGCCATATCCTCTTTCGCGGAGTGCCCGTTTTGCCGCGTCAATCAACCTCGGATGATCTGATAATCCCAGATAGTTGTTGGCACAGAAATTGAGGACTTGCTGTCCCGTTTCTATTTTTATTTCAGCCTTTTGTGGTGAAATAATGATCCGTTCCTTTTTATAGAGCCCTGCCTCCTCTATCAACCTCAATTCCTCTTGCAGGTGTTGTTTCATTTTTCCGTACATAGCTATTTAATGCTTCTCAAGACATGTCCCATTTTCTTTTTCTTGGTCTCCATATAAAAATGGTTGTATTGATTGGGGGTAATTTCGATGGGCACATTTCCCACTACTTCCAATCCATAGGATTCGAGACCGACCCGTTTGGTGGGGTTATTGGTCATCAGTCGCATCTTTTTCACTTCCAGACTGCGCAGGATCTGCGCGCCTACGCCATAATCCCGTTCATCGGCCTGATAGCCGAGATGGAGGTTGGCGTCGACGGTATCGAGTCCTTGCTCTTGCAATTTATAGGCCGCCGCTTTCGCCATCAGTCCGATTCCGCGGCCCTCCTGATTCAGATAAACGAGTACTCCTTTCCCCTCCTTTTCAATGAGCTGCAGTGCTTTGTGAAGTTGTTCTCCACATTCACACCGCATTGACCCGAAAATATCGCCGGTGACGCAGGAGGAGTGTACCCGTACCAATACCGGTTCATCGTCGTGCCATTCCCCTTTGATCAGGGCTACATGTTCCTGTCCGGTAGCCTTCTGCAGAAAGGGCACCATGATAAACTCTCCATATTCGGTAGGAAGTTTCACCGCTTCTCCCCTTTCGATCAATGACTCCGTCTTAAGCCGATATTTTATCAAGTCGGCTACAGAGACGATCTTCAGATCGAATTTCCGGGACATCTCCATCAATTTCGGAAGTCGTGCCATGGAACCATCCTCATTTTTTATTTCCGCCAAAACGCCGGCCGGATATAGTCCTGCCAGGCGGGCAAAGTCGATTGTAGCTTCGGTATGTCCGGCACGTCGAAGCACCCCTTTTGTTTGTGCCCGCAGCGGGAAGATATGTCCCGGTCGTCCAAAATCTTCCGGTGCCGTCTCTTTACGGGTCAGCGCCAGGATGGTTTGGGCTCTGTCATACGCTGAGATGCCGGTAGTACATCCATGTGTAAGCAGGTCGATGGTGACCGTAAAGGGGGTAGCGTGTATGGATGTGTTGTGAGAAACCATCATCGGCAATTCCAACTCTTCGGCACGTTCTTTTGTAATTGGCGTACAGATGAGTCCTCTCGCATGGGTTTCCAGGAAATTGATCTTTTCTGGAGTGATATGTTCTGCTGCGATAATAAGATCGCCCTCATTTTCACGATCTTCATCGTCGACCACTATGATGAAGTTACCCTTACGAATCTCTTCTATTGCCTCATCGATAGTATGTAATTGAATTTTTTCTTGCATTTGTATCTATATTTTTTTACACTAAAACAATTTTTTTCGGTTCATGAATGGCATGTAAGATATCGATCATTTCTCCGTTCAGCCGTTGCGTATTATTCAGGTCTTTTCTGATAATCATTTCAAAAGGGATAGAAAGCAGTCTGATGATAATACCGACAGGGAAGAGGTACATGGATATCTTTGCCGGGATTGTACCGGGATTGAAAATCCTCACTATATTGAATATTACCGGATACTCTTCCGCTTTTGCCAATACTTCCAGATCACGGGAGTTAGAGAGGCTATTGAGTATTATCTCGGATGAAATTTTAAGAGATCTTAGTTGCTTATTGTATTCGGTATCTGTCCAGTAATCCTTATAGGAGAGATGGTCATATCTTTCCCGAAACAGGTCAATCTTCTGTGACAAATTCGACAGTGATTGCGCTATCTCCTCATAATCGGGTATTTCAATGACTACACTTTTCACCGGATATTTTCGTTTATCACGAATAAAAAAGAGTCGTTTGAAGAAATTGACATAGGTATCTGCATTCATGATCACCGAATCATTCACCGCCTTATAGGTCAGGAATACCCCTATCGGCAGTAGAACAATCGAGCTGAACCACATACCGAACCAGTGTACCCATACTCCGTCGCGGGTCATTTTATAACCTACATTTTCAACGATATAGTAGATAATAAAGAGGATTACCGATATTACGATAGGGGTACCCAGTCCCCCTTTTCTTACGATAGAGCCCAGCGGTGCCCCAATAAAAAAGAATATCAGGCAGGTGAATGGAATGGTAAATTTCCGGTGCCATTCTATCCAATGTCGGTTAATGATGCGTTGTGTGGTAGTTTTATTGAGCGATCGAAACAAAAATTCATTATTGTTATTATCCGCTTTCATAAAGGCATTTTGCAAGATGGTGGATTGTTCTTGCAGAGTTTTTGAATGTACCAGGGTATCGGGGGCAGGCACCTCGACAGGTATTTGCAATGCTGCGGCGATGAGCGAGTCTCTCTTTTCAGTGGGATATCCATTTCGGAAAGAGAGATAGGATTGATTCTTCATGGTTTTCCTATCCACCCGGTTCACACTATCCATGATCAGCGACATTGAGTCGATAGAGGCACCCAATTCGGACAAGTTTTTCGACACATAGTTGCTGGTGGAGCTTCCTTCGATCTCCTCTTCCCCCATGCGGTTGAAATTGGAATCGTAAGAGATCATCATGGTCTTGGTGTCGAAACTCTCCCTTGCATAAGGAACAAAATCTTCGTTATACCGTGAAGAGGAGCTACTTCCCCGTTCAAAATTTCGGAACTGCTGGCCGCTATACATCGTGAAGATCAGCATCTTCTTATCATCTGTCGTACTCATCTCGGCGGAGTCGCAGATGATCACCGCCATATTATTGAATCCACTTGCTATATCATAGATCAATACATTGTACAGCATTCCCGTCTTTTGGTTCTTCTCTCCCACATAGAGGTTATATCCGTCGATCTCCTTATAGAAAGTTTCTTCCGGTATCTCCAATTCGGGGGATGCCTGTCGGATAGAGATAAGCAGCGAGTAAAACTTGGTTTGAATTTTCGGAAGGGCATTATTCTGGTAAAAAAAGACGCCGACTGCAATAGCCACAATCAGGATAGTGAGTGGCTTCATAGCGGTCAGCAAGGGTACTCCGGCCGATTTCACTGCCAGCAGCTCCAAGCTTTCGCCCATATTTCCGAACATCATCAATGAGGCCAGCAGGATTGCCAATGGCAAGGCTATATAGACAAGTGTGAGGGCTGCATAGAGAAACATCTCCCCCAGCACACTTATCTCCAGTCCTTTGCCAACCATATCCTCCACATATTTCCACAGGAATTGCATCAACACCAGAAAGAGGCATATGACAAAAGTCATTAGAAGAAGCGGAATAAAAGTTGTAAGAATATAGCTGTAGAGTCGCTTTATGTGGAAAAATCTTCTCATTAAAAAATGGACAAAAAAAGTACAAATTCAATTTTACGACAAAGATAGTGAAAGCTGAGAGAAATCGTGAGAGTTTACTCTCAAAAGATTTGCGAGGCGCATCCTATCTTATCTAAAGATAGTGAAAGCTGAGAGAAATCGTGAGAGTTTACTCTCAAAAGATTTGCGAGGCGCATCCTATCTTATCCAAAGATAGTGAAAGCTGAGAGAAATCGTAAAAAATTTACTCTCAAAAGATTTGCTTTTTATTGATACTCATTTGAAATAAAATCAAATGGAATGTGGTTTTTTTTTTAAGAGAGGCAATCAGATTCCCAATCTTCTTTTCATTTCATCGACTTGGAATTCCCATAACGCAATGGCATCTCCTTTTTCGTCGGGTTGGGCAAAATCAGTTATTTCAAGTGTCATATCACCGGAGAGATCGAGTTTACGCAACAGGAATTCAAAGTAGAACTCTTCATTCTCTTCGTCGAGCCAGCAATAACGAATACTTGACTGTGGTTTTTTACTGATAATCCGTGCTTCACTACCTGTTTTTCCCCATATGAACTTGTAGATGGTTTCGGTATCATCCATTATCACCTCGTCTGCAAACCACTCCGAAAGTCCATCAATCTGGCTGATCATACGCCACAAACTATTCTGGGTGGCATTTCCCATTAGGAACTCGATATGAAATTTCTCTTTTGGCATCTATCAATTTAAAATAGGCTCACAATATACAATTATTTTAGGAATAAAACCACATTCTTATCAATTAAATTGAATAAACCCGGTATCCTTACACAATGCTTCATTGTTCCGGATGCCGGGTCTTTCTTAACGGGTTGAGATGCTATTGAACCGGGATATACTCTACGAATGCCTCTATAGCTTCATAGGAGGCCAGTCCCAGCTTCCAGTACATATCTGCAGTAGCTCTATTTCTCTCTTCCGACCGTTGCCAGAACAGCCTCTCATCATCTCCCAAAAAAGGAGCACTTTCCATTTGCGACTGATGTTTGAGGATAGCATTTCTTTTCTGTCTCAGCTCTTCCGGAGAGAGTGGTACGGCCATTTCTATATGGTCTATCTCCCACTCCATCCATGCCCCACGGTACATCCAAACGCGGCAGTCTTGGTACCACTCATCCTCTTTCATCATATCTATTGCAGCCAGGATCGCGTCGAGGCACACCTTATGTGTTCCGTGCGGATCGGCCAGATCTCCTGCCACATAGATTTGATGCGGCTTGATGGTCTCAATAAAATCCTTTACAATAATGACATCTTTTTCTGATATGGGATTTTTCTTTATTTTGCCAGTTTCATAGAAGGGCAAGTCAAGGAAATGGACATTCTCTTCAGGAAGTCCTACATATCTATCGGCCGACCGGGCCTCTTCGCGACGAATTCTGCTCTTGATAAAAAGGATATCTGGGGTATCGATATCATCTTTCGATTTTTCGTGCATGAGGTAATGGCGTATGCTCTCATATTTTTCCAGCAGCCCTTTGTTTTCGGGATTGAATTTCTTACGCATGCTATTCAGCACGGAGATATAGCGGATCACCTCCTCGTCGCCTACGGCAATATTTCCAGAGGTTTGGTACGCCACATGCACTTCATGTCCCTGGTTGACAAGCCGTTGGAATGTCCCCCCCATCGAGATCACATCATCATCGGGGTGTGGGCTAAAAATAATCACCCTTTTGGGATAGGGTTTTGCCCTTTCGGGGCGATACGTGTCGTCGGCATCTGGTTTTCCTCCGGGCCAACCGGTGATCGTATGTTGCAGATCGTTGAATATCTTGATATTCACGTTATAGGCCGATCCATATAAAGTAATCAATTCGCTCAGTCCATTATCGCTATAATCTTTATTTGTCAGCTTGAGGATGGGTTTGTCAACCATTCCACAAAGCCACACAATAGCGCGACGGATCAACATGCTTGTCCATTCACAATTGGTTACCAACCATGGGCGGCTGATACGGGTCAATTCGGAGGCGGCCGCCAAATCCACAAACACCTTGCTTTCGGGATGTGTTTGCAACATAGAGCCGGGTGTCAGGTCGGTCACCGTTCCTTCCACAATATCCTTGACACTACGTGCTTTTTGTTCACCCCAAGCAACCAACGTAATTTTTCGTGCATCGAGCATATCCGACAGTCCCATGGTGATAGCACTGACCGGCACTTTGTCGAGAGATCCGAAATTGCGGGCGATATCTTTCCTGGAGTCACCATCGAGCATTACCAGGCGGGTTTCGGAGTGGAGGCTACTTCCGGGCATATTGAATGCCACATTCCCTTTGCTGCCCAATCCCAGCAATAGATAGTCGAGTCCCCCCTTATTTTTCAGGCTCTGTTCGAATGCTTCACAATTTTCGGCGATCAAATCTTTTTCGACTGTTGCGTCGGGCGAAAAGATATTTTCCGGTGCGATATCCAGGTGATCCAAGAAATTATCTTTCAGCATCTGCAAGTTGCTATAGGTGAAATCATGTACAGGATAAAACTCATAGGTATTAAAGACAATCAGATTGCGGAAACTGACGCCTTCCCTCTTATGAAGTCTCACCAACTCCTCATAGACCGGTACTGGCGAGGCTCCTCCACTAATTCCCAAGACAAAGGATTTCCCATCCTGTTGTTTTTCCTTCATCTCATTGACAATATCTTTGGCAATTTTTTTTGCCGCTCTTTCTGATTCCTCAAAAATAGCCACCGGTAATTTCTCAAAACGCGACAGGTTATATTCCTCAAAATCATTTTCCGGTCTGTAATACTTTTTCGGCACCCGTTCGAAAGTAATGTGTGAACTCAAATCTAATCTCATATCTCTTTACTTTTTTACTATTAAAAGACAACTTTATTTTTATTTATATCCAATTTACGTGTAATACGTGTGTAGATGATGAGTGCTATGGCAGAGACAGCACCGATACCCACAAAGACATACCATATATAATGGGCATTTTGTGTAGCGGCAGCATACGCAACTGAATCAATCACTCCCACCTCGTTGGTGAAGAGGCGTGGATCTGGGCAATATTTATCCAACAGGAATCCCGACAGTCCGAAAGCAAGCAGGAATGAGAAGAATGAGTGTAGGTGACTGAACCCAAGGTAGAGTCCTTCTTCACCCTTGGGTGCCTGAAGAGAAAAATATTCCAGATAACGGGGTGAGATGAAACATTCTGCCAATGCCTGCATTGCAATACCCACAATCATCATAAACGCTACAGGGTGTAAGCCCAATATATTTGTCGCTCCCACTTGCGTACCAAACGACATCACCAAGGCAGATAGTGGAATAATAAACATACCTATCATCATGGAGGTGATGGCGCTTCGTTTTTTCATTAGAGAGGTGACAAAATTCACACAAACGAAGACAACCAACGGATTCACGTTTGCGTACCATCCGGGTGATGCCCTCTCTCCTATCAACCGGATCACATATTTGGGCATAGTGGCGTACATCTGGCTCTGAATGACCCAGAATCCACTCACGATCAATATCAACAAGATCAGTCGTCCGTTCAACATCACTTTCCCCAGCGACTGCCCCAATTCGGCAAAGCTTTTTCCTTTACCTTCGGTCTTGGTCGATTTATAAAAGAGGTACACAGCAATCAATGCAAGCAATGTCATGGCAGCCGAAAAGTAGTTCAAGTAGATCAGTCCTTGATCCCCCATACTCCTTCTGAGCGGATCGACCACCGTCTTTCCTGTGAAGGCACCAATATTCACCATCATATAAAAAATAGAGTACCCACGGGCACGGTTCTCAGGTGTAGTTTCACGTGCTACTGTCCCCGATATTACCGATTTTATAAACGATCCACCGATAACAATCAGTATCAGCGGAGCAATAATAGACCATCTCAAGTAGCTCTCATTCAATCCGGTATAGGTGGTCGTCATATCGTACTGAACCAATCCGGCATTTTCAAGCATCGTAGGGAGGATCCCCAGTCCGGCATATCCTATTGTCAATAATGCAAAAGCCATAATGATGGCCGAACGAAACCCGATCTTATCTGAAATAGCACCGGCAAATACCGGTAACAGATAGAGAAAAGCAGAAAACATACCGGCTATGACGCCAGCTTCAATATCGGAAAAACCCCATACATTAGACAAATAGAGGGTGATGACTATAAAAACGGCATAATAAGCCAGGCGTTCGAGCAGTTCTACGAAGTTAGCAACCCAAAAGGGTTTTGAGAATCTAATCATCAGAGATTATTTAATTGTACACAACAGGATAATTGTAATATTGTTTACAAAGATAGTGAAAGCTGAGAGAAATCGTGAGAGTTTACTCTCAAAAGATTTGCGAAGCGCATCCTATCTTATCCAAAGATAGTGAAAGCTGAGAGAAATCGTAAAAATTTACTCTCAAAAGATTTGCGAAGCGCATCCTATCTTATCCAAAGACAAAAAAATAGATGCCGGTCGGATGGCTGGTTTGTTTTTATTCCAGATCAATCACTGTAATGCCCGCACCTCCGAATTGAACATGTTCGTCGTGAAAACGAGCAACGCCGTCCATGCTGCCAAGATATTCTCTGATTATTTGTCGTAACGCTCCCGTGCCGGTACCATGCAGGATACGCACTCTGGGAACTCCCAGTTGAATGGCATCATCCAGGAAATAGATTACTGCCTGCAGCGCTTCCTCTGCGCGCATCCCCCTCACATCGATATCCTGTTTGAAATTGAGTCTTCTCTCGTGTAACAAATCACCTGCATTGGAGGCTTTTTTCTCCTTTTTGATCTGGTTGGCGCTCACACGTTCCAATTTAGTCAGCTCGACCGTTGATTTGATCATCCCGAAAGCGATGACTGCTTTCTTCTCCATAATTTCCAGCACCTCACCTGCCGAATTTTGACCTATCAGACGGACGGAATCACCTACTTCAAAAGAGTGGTTTTGTTTTATGCCGGTATCGCTATTTTTTTTACCGGTCTGTCTCGGCTTTTTCCTTTTTTTTATTTCGCCGATCTCCTTCGATCCGATTTTCTCCTTAAATTCTTGAAGCGATTGCCGGATCTGTTTGGTTTTTTCTTTGTGGGCTTCGGTCTCACGAATTTCTCGGATTGTATTCTCAATACGGGCATTGCTTTCGGCCAATAACCGCACTGCCTGCTCGCGTGCTTGGGTCAGGATTTCTTTCTTCTCCTTGTTGATTTTCTCCAGGTCGGCTTCATACTTTGAGGTGATCTCCTCCAGCCGTTTCCGTTCTCGACGGATCTCATCCCGTTTCCGCTCCCAGTACCTTTTATCACGCGATATATCCTGCAGGTACTTGTCCATATCGATATAATCTTTA
>JAAYFR010000032.1 GCA_012728155.1 Bacteroidales bacterium
AAACAGATCGAGGCGGAAGGACTTGACAAGATCCTGGAGGAAGCTGGCTTCCAACTCCGTCAACCGGGCTGTTCCGCCTGCTTGGCGATGAACGACGATAAGATTCCCGCAGGAAAATATGCAGTTTCCACCTCTAACCGTAATTTTGAGGGACGGCAGGGACCGGGTGCTAGAACCATCTTAGCCGGACCGTTAGTGGCCGCGGCGGCAGCCGTAAACGGGAGAATTACGGAACCGTGAATTAATATGCCAATGAGCCAATGAGATTAATAAGCCAATATAATTGATAAGATAACGAGGATTCATAACCCGAAGTTCAAAATCTTGAATTTTGAATTTTGAATTTTGAAAAAATATGGAAAAGTTTCAAACAATAACATCAACCTATGTGCCACTTCCGATTGAGAATGTGGATACCGACCAGATTATCCCGGCGCGCTTTCTGAAGGCAACAACACGGGAAGGATTTGGTGATAACCTGTTTGCCGACTGGCGTTATGATAAGGAAGGAAATCCCAAATCGGATTTTGTGTTGAATAACACGACCTATTCGGGAGAAGTACTGGTCGCGGGAAAGAATTTCGGTAGCGGTAGTAGCCGTGAACATGCGGCGTGGGCAATCGGTGGTTACGGATTTAAAGTGGTCGTATCGAGCTTCTTTGCCGATATCTTCCGAAACAATGCCCTCAACAACGGTATCCTGCCGGTTGTGGTGAGTGAGAAATTCCTGAGTGAATTATTTGCTTCGGTGAGCCGAAATCCTCAAAACACCGTTACAGTAAATCTGGAGGAACAGTCCATCACAAATATTGATACCGGCATGGTGGAATCGTTCGAGATCAATCCCTATAAGAAAGAGTGCCTGCTGAAAGGTTTGGACGATATTGACTTTCTCCTTTCCAACAGGAGTAAGATTGAAGAATATGAGAGAAATCGTGCTTTTGTATACGAGTAATGAAGCCAATGTATCACTCAATTAATAATTCTCTTTTTATCATATTGTAATCATCAAATCAATAAATCAACAAATCATCACAATAACATAGGTCGTTTTGGGAGAAGTAAGAAAAATAGAAATTATGGATACCACGCTCAGGGATGGTGAGCAGACCTCGGGGGTATCTTTCGCGGCGCCGGAGAAGGTGAGTGTGCTGCGCCTTTTGCTCGAAGAGTTGAAAGTGGATAGGGTGGAGATCGCTTCTGCACGTGTATCCGAAGGGGAGTTCCAATCTGTGAAGAAGATGGCACAGTGGGCGCAAACACATGGTTACATCGACCGACTTGAGGTGTTGGGATTTGTGGATGGCTCCACTTCCCTCGAATGGATTGTCAATGCCGGCTGTAAAGTGGTGAATCTGCTCTGTAAAGGGTCGTTGAAAGACTGCACCTACCAATTATGCAAATCGCAGCAGGAGCATCTGTCGGATGTGAAAAAGACGATTGCCCATGCACGGCAGATGGGACTGACGGTCAACCTTTACCTTGAAGACTGGTCAAATGGCATGCGCGATTCCAAAGAGTATGTCTTCCAGATGATGGACGGATTGAAAGACGAGGCGGTTGCCCGTTTCATGTTGCACGACACGCTGGGAGTACTCAATCCGGACGAGACAAAACTATTCTGTTCGGAAATGATTGGCCGCTATCCCAACCTTCATTTCGATTTTCATGCCCATAACGATTACGACCTGGCGGTGGGCAATGTGTATGAAGCCATTAAAGCAGGGGTGAAAGGAGTGCATGTCACAGTCAACGGGCTTGGCGAACGGGCCGGCAATGCACCGATTACCAGTGTGGTGGCACTTATCCACGATCATATGCGATTGAGCACCAATGTGGATGAGTCGAAGCTCTATAATGTGAGTAAGGTGGTAGAGAGCTACTCCGGTGTGCGAATACCCAATAATAAGCCGGTGATTGGCGATAATGTATTTACCCAGGTAGCGGGTGTACATGCGGATGGGGATAAAAAGAAAAATCTCTATTTCAACGATCTGATGCCTGAACGATTTGGACGTTTCCGAGAATATGCGCTGGGAAAAAACGCAGGACGATCCAATATCATCAAGAATCTGGAGGCATTGGGTATCGAACTCGACGACGAGTCTACCCGCAAAGTGACGGCCCGTATCATTGAACTTGGCGATCGGAAAGAGATAGTCAGCCTCGATGAACTGCCCTACATCGTTTCCGACGTGTTGAAGAACGGCATTGAAAATCAAGATATCAAAATGCTTAATTATTCGCTTACACTGACGGACGGACTGCGGCCGACGGCTACTGTAAAGATATCGATAAAAGGTGAGGTATATCAGGAAACCTCTGCCGGAGAAGGACAATATCATGCCTTTTCCAAAGCGATGTACAAGATATACAAGAAATTGGATAAGCCTTCTCCGGAACTGATTGACTACGTGGTGGTAATCCCGCCCGGAGGAAAGACCAACGCCTATGTGCAGACGGTAATCACCTGGAAGTTTCAAGAAAAGATATTCAAAACCCGAGCCCTGGATATCGACCAGACAGTAGCCGCCATCAAGGCAACAATGAAGATGCTGAATATGATTGAGAGTGGGAATATACCCAATATGAATTATATGAGACTTCCTTGATAAATTGAAAATGGAAAATTAAAAACAATATACCAATAGTCTTGGATCTAAATAAAAATATATGCAATTAAACATAGCTGTACTGCCGGGCGACGGAATAGGCCCGGAGATTATGAAACAGGCGTTGACGATCAGTTCTGCCGTATGTGAGAAATTCGGTCATACGTTGACCTACAAAGAGGCCATCGTAGGTGCCTGTGCCATTGATGCGACCGGTGACCCTTATCCTGCCGAAACGCATGAGCTCTGTATGCAGAGCGATGCGGTTTTATTCGGCGCTATTGGTGATCCTAAATATGACAATGATCCTAATGCGAAAGTACGTCCCGAGCAAGGATTACTTCGAATGCGCAAGCAGTTGGGACTCTATGGCAATATCCGTCCGGTAATGACTTTCCCTTCACTGATTCATAAGTCGCCGTTACGGGCCGATCTGGTAGACGGTGCCGACTTTGTCTGTATCCGTGAACTTACAGGCGGTATGTATTTCGGTCGCCCCCAGGGGAGGAGTGAAGATGGCAATACCGCCTATGACACTTGTGTATACACCCGTGAAGAGGTGGAACGGGTGCTGCACCTGGCTTATAAATTTGCCGGACAACGCCGTAAGAAGCTGACGGTAGTAGATAAGGCGAATGTAATTGCTACCTCACGTCTCTGGCGTCAGATCGCTCAGGAGATCGCCACCCAATATCCCGATATAGAGACCGATTTCCTTTTTGTGGACAATGCTGCCATGCGTATTATCCAGTGGCCAAAAAGCTTCGATGTGATGGTGACAGAAAATCTGTTCGGCGACATACTTACCGATGAAGCTTCGGTGATTACCGGTTCGTTGGGATTGCTCCCTTCGGCATCGGTTGGATTGCATACATCGTTGTTCGAGCCGATCCACGGATCTTATCCGCAGGCGACCGGTAAAAATATTGCCAATCCGTTGGCGATGATCCTCTCTGCCGCTCTGATGTTTGAATATGCTTTCAACCTGATGGAAGAGGGAGCACTTATCCGTGAGGCGGTCAACGCAAGTCTCGAAGCAGGTGTCGTTACCGAAGATATCGCCGACGGTGGAAAAACATACACTACCTCTGAAGTAGGAGAGTGGATTGAGCGGTTTATAAGAAACAAGAAATAAGGTGCTAATTCCTGCAAATTGGAACAATTTGTTTCGATTTACTGGAAAGGAATGACAATTGATATAGATTGAATTTTAATTTCTAATTTAAAAAGTCTTGAATTTTGATTCTTGGCTCTTAATGATAAAGAGATGAATAAAAAAATAAATAAAGGCGATTTACGCAGTGCGACCAGTACGCAGGGGCGCCGGATGGCGGGTGCCCGCGCGCTCTGGCATGCCAACGGGATGACACGCGAACAGATGGGTAAACCGATCATCGCGGTCGTCAATTCTTTCACTCAGTTTGTGCCAGGACATACCCATCTGCACGGGATAGGACAGATGGTAAAGGCGGAGATCGAAAAATTGGGCTGCTTTGCTGCCGAGTTCAATACCATCGCCGTGGATGACGGCATTGCCATGGGGCACGACGGTATGTTGTACTCCCTGCCATCGCGCGATCTGATTGCCGATTCGGTTGAGTATATGATCAATGCCCATAAGGCCGATGCGATGATTTGCATCAGCAATTGCGACAAGATCACGCCGGGCATGCTGATTGCTGCCATGCGGTTGAATATACCGGCTATCTTTGTCTCCGGTGGCCCGATGGAAGCAGGTAAAATTGGCGACGAACAGATCGACCTGATAGATGCCATGATAGAGTCTGCCGACGAATCGGTTTCCGATGAGCGGGTGGCCCAACTTGAGCAGTTGGCATGTCCCACTTGTGGGTCCTGTTCGGGTATGTTCACCGCCAACTCCATGAACTGCCTCAATGAGGCGATCGGATTGGCTTTACCCGGTAACGGAACCATATTGGCGACGCATCTCAATCGCAAACAACTGTTTGTCGATGCTGCCCGCCAGATCGTAGAGAATGCTTACAAATACTATTCCGAAGGGGATGATACGGTATTGCCGAGGAATATTGCCTCCCGCAAGTCGTTCCTGAACGCCATGACGCTCGATATCGCTATGGGTGGTTCTACCAACACCATTCTCCATACGCTGGCCATAGCCCACGAGGGGGAGATCGACTTCTCACTCGATGATATCGACGCCCTCTCTCGTCGTGTACCATGCATTTGTAAGGTAGCACCCAACTCGAAAAAATACCATATCCAGGATGTGAACCGTGCCGGTGGTATCATGGGGATACTGAATGAACTGGCAAAAGCCGGACTGGTCAATACTTCGGTGCATCGTGCCGATGGACGTACTCTGGCTGAGGCATTGAAAGAATATGATATTACCAACGGAAATCCGGGTGAAGAGGCCCGGAGGATCTATTCTTCTGCTCCGGGTAACCGGTACAATATCGTGATGGCTTCACAGAATGCACAATTCAAGGAGCTGGATACCGATAGGGAGAACGGCTGTATCCGTAGTGTGGGGCATGCTTATACCAAAGACGGGGGATTGGCCATCCTGAAAGGGAATATCGCTGAAAAAGGGTGTGTGGTGAAGACTGCCGGTGTGGATGAAAGCATCTGGAAATTCAGCGGTACTGCCAAAGTATTCCATTCGCAGGATGATGCCTGCACCGGCATCCTTAACGGAGAGGTACAGGCCGGCGATGTGGTAGTGATTGGCTATGAAGGCCCGAAAGGTGGCCCCGGTATGCAGGAGATGCTTTATCCTACATCCTATATCAAAGCAAGACACCTCGGAACTGAATGTGCATTGATTACCGACGGGCGTTTTTCGGGTGGTACTTCGGGCCTCTCCATCGGGCATATCTCTCCTGAAGCGGCCGCAGGTGGCGCTGTCGGATTAGTACGTGACGGAGACATCATCGAGATAGATATTCCTGCCCGTTCCATCAACTTAAAGATTTCTGAAGCAGAGCTTCAGGAAAGAAGAAGAGAAGAAGAAGCTAAAGGTGAAAATGCTTTTAAGCCTCAACGCGATAGAGTGATTTCAAAAGCATTGAAAGCATATGCCGCTTTTGTGAGTTCGGCCGACCTCGGAGCGGTCAGGATCATTTAATGTAACTTTTGCAATTATATTTGCAGCTGAAGATGAGGCCTCTAAATATTTTGTAGGTCAGAAAATATCGTCAGTCGGAGGTTTTAGTTGCAACTATACGACTTACGAAACTTAAATTAGTGAAACAAGAAATACAATTTTAGGTTCAAGTTTAAAGAGAAGAGTGTATGAACAGAGATAATCAAACGGAAAACATTCCGGGTAGTGAGATACTTATTCGCTCACTGATCGCCGAAGGGGTAGATACCATATTCGGCTATCCGGGTGGGGCTATCATGCCTGTATTCGATGCCTTGTACGATCATAAAGATAAGATCAGGCACATACTGGTGCGTCATGAACAGGGTGCGCCCCATGCAGCACAGGGATATGCAAGGGTTTCGGAAAAGGTAGGGGTGGCTCTTGTCACATCAGGCCCCGGGGCAACTAATGCGATCACCGGCATCACCGATGCAATGATGGACAGTACGCCGTTAGTGGTGATCTCGGGGCAGGTCAATTCCACCTTGTTGGGATCTGACGCTTTTCAGGAAGCCGATGTGATTGGTGTTACACAACCCATCACAAAATGGGCTTACCAGATACGGCGTGCCGAAGATATTGCCTGGGCAGTCTCCAGAGCATTCTATATTGCATCGAGTGGGCGTCCGGGACCGGTGGTGCTCGATATTGCCAAGGATGCACAGGTGCTCGAAAGTAATTATTCTTATCAGAGAACTACTTTTTTGCGGAGTTATCATCCTCTTCCACAAGTAGAAGAAGAGAGGATAGAGATGGCGGCCGATATTATTAACAGTGCCCAAAAGCCGTTTGCACTGGTAGGACAGGGGGTCATTCTCGGCAATGCCGAACAGGAGTTACGTGCTTTCCTGGAAAAGGGTGGCATTCCCTTCGGATCCACCATCTTGGGATTATCCGCCATACCTTCCGACCATCCGCTGAATCAGGGTATGCTGGGTATGCACGGCAATGTGGCGACCAATATGAAGACAAACGAGTGTGATGTGCTGATTGCCATCGGGATGCGATTTGACGACCGGGTGACGGGCGACCTGAAGAGCTATGCGAAACAGGCGAAGGTGATTCATTTCGACATAGACCTGTCTGAAATGGACAAGAATGTGAAGACTACTGTCAAGGTGTTGGGCGATGCCAAACAGACGTTGCCGATGGTAACCGACTTGATTGAACAGAAATCACATCCCGAGTGGTTGGAAGAATTCAAACCCTATGCGCAAAAGGAGTTCGATTGCATCATCAAAAGCGAACTCTATCCCGAAAACGGAGGTGCGATAAAGATGGGCGAGGTGGTGAACAAAATCACCGAAGCCACACACAACAAGGCAATCTGCGTAACCGATGTGGGACAACACCAGATGATGGCTACCCGTTACTTCAAGTACAACCAGACACGTAGTATGGTCACCTCAGGTGGGTTAGGCACGATGGGATTTGGGCTGCCTGCGGGAATTGGTGCCAAACATGGTGCGCCCGAACGGACGGTTTGTATCTTCGTCGGCGACGGAGGGCTGCAGATGACTATCCAGGAATTCGGAACCATTATGGAGCATGGTGTCGATGTGAAGATCATCCTGCTGAATAATAATTTTTTGGGGATGGTGCGGCAATGGCAGGAGCTCTTTTTTGATGAACGTTACTCGGAGACACACTTGAAGAATCCTGACTTTATCAAAATTGCCGATGCCTACAATATAAAAGGTAGGAAAGTGACAGCGCGTGCCGAGCTCGATGGTGCGATAGAGGAGATGCTCACACACAAAGGACCATACCTGCTCGAAGTGGTGGTGGAAACCAAAGGAATGGTCTATCCGATGGTGCCTGCCGGAGGAGCGATTACCAATATTTTGTTGGGGAACGGGCATTCTTTATAGAATGAAAAGGTAATAGTCAACAATGAAAAATGATTTTTTCTTTTGAACGAAGCTGGTCACGTTAAATGAATCGTGCAGAGCAACGCTACGAAATCAACATAATAATAAAAAAATGGACGGAAATAAAACATTATATACCATTACTGTTTTCTCAGAAAATATGGTAGGTGTGCTCAATCAGATCACCACGATCTTCACCCGCAGACAACTTAATATTGAGACGTTGTCGGTTTCACCATCTGCCATCAGGGGCATCCATAAATTTACCATTACCACTTACTCCGACGACGAAGAGGTGATGAAAAAGCTGGTACGTTTGATCGACAAGCGGGTGGATATCCTGAAAGCCTATTTCAATACCGATGAGGATCTGGTACATCAAGAGTTGGCGCTCTATAAGCTGGCTACTGACAAGGTGTTGGAACATGGTTCTATAGAATATCTGGTGAGAAAATACAATATCCGCATTCTGGAGGTCAACAAAGATTGTGTGGTTTTTTTAAAGGCAGGCCATTATGAAGAGACCCAAGGGCTCTTTGAGGAGTTGGCAGAGACCATCGGTGTTCTTCAGTTCGTCCGGTCGGGTAGGATTGCCATCACCAAATCGAAGGTGGAACGGCTGAGCGATATGTTGGCCAAGTGGGAGCAGCAAAGAATTGGATTTGTCAATCCTGAAAACGTAATAGAGAAACAATAAACAATAAAAATTTAAACAAATGGCAAAAATGAATTTTGGCGGGGTTGAAGAAAATGTAGTAACCCGCGATGAGTTTTCCTTGGAGAAAGCCCAGGAAGTGTTGAAAGATGAGGTGATTGCAGTAATCGGCTATGGAGTGCAAGGCCCCGGTCAGTCGCTTAACCTGCGTGATAACGGTTTTAACGTGATCATTGGACAACGCAAAGAGAGTAAGACTTGGGATAAGGCGGTTGCTGACGGATGGGTGCCGGGTGAGACCCTTTTTGAAATTGAGGAGGCGTGCGAACGGGGAACCATTATCCAGTATCTACTGTCGGATGCAGCACAGATAGCACTCTGGCCGACGGTGAAAAAACAGCTGACCCCCGGCAAGGCGCTCTATTTCTCCCACGGTTTCGGTATTACCTATAAAGAGCGTACCGGTATCATCCCCTCGGCCGATGTGGATGTGATCCTGATAGCTCCCAAGGGATCGGGTACCAGCCTCCGTAAAATGTTCCTGGAAGGACGGGGATTGAATTCCAGCTATGCTGTCTACCAAGATGCAACCGGCAAGGCGTATGACCGTGCTATCGCACTCGGTATTGGAGTAGGTTCCGGTTACTTGTTCGAAACCGATTTCAAGCGTGAAGTCTATTCCGACCTGACCGGTGAGCGTGGTACGCTGATGGGTGCTATCCAGGGATTGCTGCTGGCACAATACGAAGTGTTGCGTGAGAACGGCCATACACCTTCTGAAGCGTTTAATGAGACGGTAGAGGAACTTACCCAGTCGCTGATGCCTCTGTTCGCAGAAAAGGGGATGGACTGGATGTATGCCAATTGTTCTACCACAGCGCAACGTGGTGCGCTCGACTGGATGGGGCCGTTTCATGATGTTACCAAACCGGTATTCGAGAAGCTCTACAAGGAGGTAGCCAGCGGCAATGAAGCACAACGCTCTATCGACAGCAACTCACAGCCTGATTACCGGGAAAAGCTGGGAGTGGAATTGAAAGCCCTTCGTGAAAGTGAAATGTGGCAAACCGGCGCTGTTGTAAGAAAACTGCGGCCCGAAAATAATTGATTACTGCAAAGCAGGAAATTGAAACAGTAAATAGGTTGAAAGAATGAAGCCCGGCAGTTAATTTTGTCGGGCTTTATTTTTTTAGCTATTAATTACTGATTGCCAGATTTTTACACTTTAACTTCTTTCTTTCTGACTTCTCTCTCCACTTCTCAATTCAAATCTCCTCTTCAATGGTGAGATCGAGTTTCTCATCGTCCTTGCCACGATCGAAAAACATCTTTTTGAGTGGATTTTTACCCCCTTCATCATAAGCAAGACGATTCTTGAAGATATCAACTCCCATATACATTGCCTGTCGGAACGATTCGTCGGAAGCCAGATTTTTCCCCGCGATATCGTAGGCAGTACCGTGATCGGGTGAAGTGCGAACAATGGGAAGC
>JAAYFR010000335.1 GCA_012728155.1 Bacteroidales bacterium
AGTCCCCATCCTCTTTCCTTGGTGGTGTAACCGGGTGAGAAGATGGTTTTGAATTTTGATTTCGGAACTCCTTTACCGCTATCAGAAATATCAAGAAACAGATGATTCCCTTTTTCGGATATGTCAAAAGTCATGACTCCCTCTCCCTGCATCGCATCAACTCCATTTTTCACAAGATTCTCAATCACCCATCCAAAAAGTGATTCGCTCAGGTACACCTCTACCGGATAATCGGGAAATCGGTTGAGAAATACCACCTCTGTCGAAACCCGTTTTTTTAGATATTCCAGAGAGTAGCGGACCGTTTCTCTTAGATCCACAGGCGCCAAAGTGGGTGAAGAGCCGATCTTGGAAAATCGTTCGGCAATCATTTGTAAACGCGATATGTCTTTATCTATCTCTGTCAATAATTCCGGGTCTACCCCCTTTAACTTCATATATTCCACCCACGCTATCAATGATGAAATAGGAGTTCCCAACTGGTGGGCGGTCTCCTTGGAAAGTCCAATCCACACCCTGTTCCGCTCTACCCTCTGCGAACGGTTCAGCGCAAAAAATGCAAGACCAATGAACAAGGCGATCACCAATAGTTGCAGATAGGGATAGCGTTGCAACATCTTCAACGTATGTGAATCATCATAATAGAGCAGCTGATTCATCTCATGCAGTGTAATGGGGTCATGCTTCCGTCCAAATTCCTCCATTTTCATCTGTAGGCAAGAGTCCGCCTCATCATCTGCCAACTGGATATTACGTGCCGTCATCCTACCTGAAGCCCTGTCGTACAATATGATGGGGATCGTAGTATTGCTTTCCAGGATACGCAGTACCAACGACATATCCATATCTTCATCCAGCGCCATCGATTCGGTTGCCATCGCCCAAATCTCCATCTTCCTCCGCTCCTCATCTGCCAACTCCCTGATCAACCTGTGCGACAGCCACAATGACAAAAAGGCAACAATGATTGCCATGACTATAAAAAAGTAAGTGAGTGACTGTCTGAATTGCATGATAAATATATAATGAAAAGAGATAGTAAAAATTATGGATGATTGAAGAATTCGGCTCTTTTTTCAGGTAGATGTCCACTTCGGATACGCCATTCGTTGGGATAAAGATTATTTGCCCGGTTACCGATATTTTTGACAAAGCCCAATGGTTCATCTTTATAAGTAAGGAGCAAGTAACCCTTTGGAGCATCCGGAAGGGCAATGGCCTCCCGTCTCAAATAAGAGATAGCCTCTTCATAGGTCAACGCAAACCGGGGGAATGCATCGGGATTTAGTTCCCGGCTTAACGCCAGACTGTGAGAGGGTATAAAATCCCTCCCTTTTCTCTCACCAATCTCAATGCCCATCGAAACTATTTTCAATCGTTCGTCCAGCATGATAAAAACATCTGAATATTCCGCAGGCAGTGCAACAATACGATCTTCCCTCTCCATAAAGGCAAAAGAATCGGGATGCAACAATAGAGACGCATAAGGAGCTGGGTCCTTTACAAAAGGAGAGGACTTTCTTCTGTTTTTCATTCCCCTTGCCCTGGAGATTATCTTCTCTGCTCCCTCCTCTTTTTTTCTCAGCACAGCCACAAACAACCCTTCGCCTTTGCTCTTATGCGGAAAAAATCTATAGGCAGTCACCCGGCTATCGAATGCCGGTGAAATAGCCCAATCCATCTCTCTCTCCACATATACGCACTCCGCCCCCAACTCTGTGGCTGCCCAAAGGGCGTTATCTTCATTTTCTGTCGTATTGAAAGTACAGGTACTATAGATCAACAATCCACCCGGCTTCAGCGACGGCCAGATATCAGCCACTATATCTCTTTGACGTGCTGCACACATCTCCACATTTTGCAGCGACCACTCTGCCACCGCTATTTCATCTTTACGAAACATCCCCTCTCCCGAACAGGGAGCATCTACCAATACCAGATCAAAAAGAGAAGGGAAAGGAGAAAAATCCTTCGCGCTATTATTGGTGACCATCCAATTAGGATGTCCAAACTTCAGCATCGTCTCCGACAACAGATGACTTCGCTGACGGACCATTTCGTTACTTACCAACAGACTCCCTTCAGGGAGGGCGGAGAGCAATGAGATCGACTTCCCCCCGGGTGCTCCACACAAATCGAGGCATACCATCGGTTCTCTCACCAATTGATTGACCAGATATTCCACAAACATCGAGGAAGCCTCTTGCACATAATAATAGCCGGCATGAAAAAGTGGATCGAAGGTAAAAGCAGGCCGTTCTTGCAGGTAAAACCCCCATTCCGACCAGGGAACTTTCTCGTAAGGAACTGTCGGTCTCATCGGATTACGCAGACTCTTTGAAGGGTTCATACGAAAACTGACCGGCACCGTATCGGACAAAGCCGACAAAAATGACTCAGTTTCACTTCCGAGTATGGGTGTGATAGATGATATAAAATCTATGGGAAATTTCATCTCCTGCTATTTTGATACAAAGATAAAAGGTTTTTCTGCTTCGCGTAAAGAATAGGGATTATCTTGCTCGTTTCATCTTACAATAGATTAAAAACAGTATCTTTGTGACAAAACAGTATCATTAAAAAAACGATAAAAATGAAAAAGATTCTGATTTTAGCGGGATTATTCTTATCCCTTTCTATCGTTGCGCAAGATCGCCCCGATCCGCAGCCGGCACCGGACACCTTCGAAAAATTCAACGTGGGTATGGCAGGTTACACCTTCGTGAACTTCGATCTCGACAAGACCCTGGAGACCCTGGAGAAATGCGATGTGAAATACCTCTGTATCAAAGATTTCCATCTCCCTTTCAACAGTAGCGATCAGGAAATAGCCGATTTCCACGCCAAGCTGAAAGCCAAAGGCGTTACCGGTTATGCTGTGGGACCTATCTATATGCGCTCGGAAAAAGAGGTTGATAATGCATTCGAATATGCAAAACGTGTAGGAGTTAAATTGATCGTAGGGGTTCCGAACTACGAATTACTCCCTTATGTGGACAAAAAAGTGAAGGAGTATGATTTTCATTATGCCATCCACCTGCATGGACCGGATATGGCACTGTATCCCGATGCAGAAGATGTGTGGAACAATGTGAAAGACCTGGATCCCCGTATCGGCATGTGCCTCGACATCGGTCACGATACTCGCAATGGCAAGGATCCCGTGAAAGATCTGAAAAAATATCATTCCCGGGTATTCGATATCCACATTAAGGATGTCACAGGATCTACCAAGGCAGGATACTCAGTGGAGATAGGCCGTGGTATTATCGATATGCCGGCATTCGTGAAAATGCTCCGCAAGGTTGGCTACGAAGGTGTCTGCAGCCTGGAGCATGAACGCAATATGAAAGATCCGTTTATCGGGATCGCCGAATCCATCGGTTACTTCCGTGGAGTAATTGCCACCACAAAGAAAAAATAGGATTGAACCAACTGTTGCTGCTTCACCGTACTCCGTGCATCAGCTTTTGCAACTTCTTCGACAAGAGGAAAAGGATCAGCGAAGCCACGGCAGCCATCACCACAAACACCATAAAGAAATCGAAAAGAGTCGCAATTTCAATGCCAAGCAGCTGTTTCACTTTTCCCTCTTCGGGATAGAGCGAACTCAGTGCCCCCGCCAGCTTATTGGCAGTGGCCATTGAGAGGTACCACACCCCCATCAATAGCGAGGCGAACCGGATCGGCGACAGTTTATTCACCATTGACAGGCCAATGGGAGAAAGACAAAGTTCTCCCATGGTATGGATAAAGTAGAGTCCTGCAAGCCACAAAATGCTCACCTTCACACCCGGCTCCACACCTTGTACACCTATGGCAATCAGCAGGTAACCCAATGACAACAAGAGCAGCCCGATAGCCTGTTTCACTGGCGAAGAGGGCTCTCTGTTCTTATTCCCCAAGGCAATCCATAACTGGGCGAACAGGGGGGCCAGAAGAATCACAAATACGGCGTTGAACGACTGGAACCAACTGGTGGGCATGGTCCATCCCATAATATTCCGGTTGGTCTGCTCCGCCGCAAAATAGGTCAGTGATATGCCAGCCTGTTCAAAAGCAGACCAGAAGAAAATGACGAAAAAGGCGATGATATAGATCACCCAGATCCGTTGGCGTTCAATCTTGGTGAGCGACTTGTCGGATATCACAAAAGCAGGAACAACCAATGTGGCAGTGAAGATAAACGACCCGATCGGGTCATCCTTGAACAGAACCATAAACAGAACAAACAAACCGGTTGCCAAAACGAGCCACAAGGCTATCTCCTTGAAGCTATATTTCACGGTCGGTTTGGCATCTGCCGTGTTGGCTGTGTCAGTTGCGCTGGTTGTGTCACTCTCCTTTGCAGCAGCTTCAACCCCGATAGGATTGCCGGCAGGATCAATCAGGTATTTGTCTTTCCTCACCACATAAAGTACAAGGCAGACCACCGAGACCAACGCTGCCCCGAGGAATCCCCATTTGAAATCG
>JAAYFR010000336.1 GCA_012728155.1 Bacteroidales bacterium
ACGTTCGACAGGGAAGTAAAAACCTTATTGAAAATTACCGAAGTATTGGCTCAACCGTAAAAGTAGAACAAATAAAAGGACTATTTTGTTAAATAAGGCATTACTTAAAATTCATTGGTATGACAGATCAGGAAAAGTATGACCAAATATTTGAGGCGAATCGTAAATGGATAGAAAAGAATAAGGTAGATAATCCCGGATTATTCGATCTATTGGCGGCAGAGCAACATCCCGATTTTCTTTATATCGGTTGCTCAGACAGCAGGGTACACCCGAATCAGATTATGGGACTGAAGCCGGGCGAGGTCTTTATTCACCGTAATATTGCCAATATGGTGAATGCAATTGACTTGAGCGCCCTCTCGGTCATAAATTATGGAGTGGAACACCTCAAAGTCAAATATATCATTATCTGCGGTCATTACGGATGTGGCGGCATACAAGCCGCCATGGAGAGTCTGGACTATGGAATCCTAAACCCTTGGCTACGCAGCATACGGGATGTATATCGTCTCCATCAGACAGAGCTCAACGCCATTGAAGATACGGAAGCCCGATACCGGCGTTTCGTTGAGATCAACACCTACGAACAGTGTCGAAACGTACTAAAAATGGCGGAAGTTCAAAAGTCCTACTATACAAATGGGTTTCCCAAAGTGGCCGGTTGGGTATTTGATATCGCTGATGCCCGACTCCACGACCTTCATTTCGATTTCGAAGGAGAGCTTTTAAAGATTAAGGAGATCTACGATATCACGGGAAATGATTAATTGACAGAATAATTAAACAATTATTGGATGCTCTTCTCATTCGCAATAAGTAATACTTTGTCTATATAGCCGTTTTCAGGAAAGATCCTCTTTACAATGGGGAGTTGCTCGGTCTGTCATTCCGGACAATGGCAGACCGAGTAACCGACTTCAAAATGAGGGAGTATTTTAACCTGTGACGACAATATTCACGGCATTCATCCCTTTTTTGCCGCGTTCCAGATCGAATGTAACCTTATCATCTTCATCGATACCGGCAGGGGCACTGCTGACATGAAAAAAATATTTGTCCATATTGGTCGCGCTTTTGATGAATCCAAATCCTTTATTTCGATCGAAATACTCTACTCGTCCTCTGTAGGGATCAGGTTCTCCAACCTCCTCTTTTTTAGGGGTAGACACCTCAATATCATCAATATCAATTTCCTGCTTCTGTACTGGATCGGGCGGTGTATCTCTAATCACCCCATTCGCATCCACATAAGCGATCATATCTTCCAATAAACCGGAGCCGGCATTGGCTTTACGCTCCTCTTTGCGTTTTTGTTTTTCTAACCGTTTTTCTTGTTTTTTCTTTTCTATTTCTCTTTTGTTATACGAAACTGATTTAGCCATATTTATACTTGAAATATCTTATTTAATTGTTGTTTGTAGAACTTCTATTTTAACTTGCTACCACCAAAGTTTTCCCTGTCAATTTCTGGATATCTTTTAACATATCCATCTCCTCATCGGCACAAAATGTGAAAGCTGTACCACTATTCCCTGCCCTACCCGTACGTCCGATCCGATGCACATAAGTTTCGGCCACATCCGGAAGATCGTAATTGATGACCAGTTCCAGGATATTGATATCGATTCCCCTCGCTGCAATATCCGTTGCGATAAGGGTCTGTATCTTGTGCGACTTAAAATCGGAGAGTGCCTTTTGCCTGGCATTCTGCGATTTATTCCCATGGATGGCCGCGCTATTTATACCGGACTTGCTCAATATTCGCGCTATCTTATCCGCTCCGTGTTTGGTGCGGGAGAATATCAACACCGATTTCTCTTTCTCTTTTTTCAGCAGATTTACCAGCAGATTCTTCTTCTCCGGTTTCTCCACAAAAAAGATATACTGCTCTATGGTATCGACTACCGATGATACCGGTGCCACCTCTATCCTCACCGGTTTATGCAGGATAGAGCGTGATAGCGCAGCGATGGATGTCGGCATGGTTGCCGAAAAGAAGAGGGTTTGTCTTATCCTGGGCAGTAGCGGCAATAGCCGCTTGATATCGTGGATAAACCCCATATCGAGCATACGGTCTGCTTCATCCAGCACAAAATGGCGGACAGCATGTAGGCTGATGATCTTCTGATTGATCAAGTCGAGCAACCGTCCCGGCGTAGCCACCAATATATCTACCCCTCTGTTCAGCTCATTCACCTGGGCATTTTGCTTCACTCCTCCATAAATTACGCAGTGTCGAAGAGTCGTATAACGGATATAATCACTCAGGCATTCGTTGATTTGAATGGCCAGTTCACGTGTGGGTGTTAAAATTAACGCCTTGATCTCTTTTTTCCTACCAGAGGACTTCTTCAGATACAATTGCTGTATGATGGGGAGAACAAATGCTGCGGTTTTTCCTGTACCGGTTTGCGCCAGTCCCAGGATATCACGGTTGTCGAGTGCGGGGGCAATAGCCTGTTGTTGTATTGGTGTGGGAGTTGTATGTCCTTTTTCGTTGAGAGCCCTCAATAGCGGCTCAATAATTGCTAATTCTTTAAATGTCATGTGCTAATTTTAGACAGGATATGCCACGATAAACGAGATGATACATTCCTGTAATTGATTGAAAAATTCAACAAATAAGTTGATTTTGATGTCGATTTCGGCGATGGGAAGATCCGCGTAATATGGCGGAGCAAAACATTGAGAAGAAAGATCCAATATGAACTTAATTGCTAACCGGCTGCAAAGATACGAAAATAAATCGGTTTATCAGCTATTGCTGCAATCATGACACAATTATGACCAAAATTATGGCTGTCCATAATCAATATCTCAGAACTCTTTGAAAGGATCATTACTTCCGTTATATCCAGAACAAGGAATGTTTATAATTTATTATCGGGAAAATTAGAATATATCAGATTTTTCCGTACTTTTGCGGTTCGAACTGTTAGCTCAGCTGGTTTAGAGCGCTGCCTTGACAGGGCAGAGGTCGCCGGTTCGAATCCGGCACAGTTCACTCAAAGTGACAGGTCAGTCGCTTCCACTTATCCCCTTCTGCTTATCTCCGTCAGCGCCTCATAATTTATAATCGATATATCTTTCTCTTTCAGCTGTATCAATCCATCTTTTTCAAAAGATTTCAGTAGTTTTACCGCACTTTCGGTAGAAGTGCCGGCAAAATTGGCGATATCTTTTCGGGAGAGGAGTTGGAAGACCTCCGGATAATTCTGCTTGAAGTGATCGATATATAAGAGGGTAGTCGCCATACGGCCGTTAATTTGGTTAAAGAGTACGGTATGCAAGTTCCCCAGCAGATCGGTATTTTGCTCACAATACCTTTTGATGATATTGAACCCGAACATGCCGTTTTGTTTTACCAGGTCGGCTATCGCATCTTTTTCCACGAGAAAGGTTCTGCAATCGGTCAGCGCGACCGATGAATAGGTAAATCTATTTTTTTGAAAGACAGACGACAACCCTGCGAATTCCCCCGGCCGGATTATCTTCAGGTCAAAAGTCCTGGAGGCATCCCCTTCAATATATTGTTTCGCCAATCCATCAACAATAAAGAGGACATAAGAAGCGAAAGCCCCTTGCTTGGTCAGGTTATCCCCTTTCCGGAACAACACCTGTGTCTTGCTTCCCTGCACCAGTTCCATCTCTTCGGGCGTCAGCATCTGAAAACAGGGTGCCTGAATATCACATACAAAATCGTAGTCGTTTTCTAAAATCGTCTTCATTTTTCTTAATTTCCTCATCATTATCTGTCAAGGAGAAGGAAGGATATTCTCCTTTGTTGTAGCTACACACTCAATTCTTTTCATTTACACGGCAGATATAGAGCACTTACGAGAGTTAAAGTGCAAAGATAATCTTTCTCAATAAAAAAGTTGTCCAATATCAATCTCAAAGTTGTCTTGTCAACCCATATTTCCCTTTATTTTTCTTTCTTGCTGCCGTAACTTTGCATCATCAAAATTACAAATAATTAAAATTTATCATCTTTATGTTATACACAAATTTGAATCATATCGAGACAGCGGCAGATCATGCCCATATAATTGAAGAAAACGAAAATGTGATGGTCATCTGTGGGCGGATGGGGCCGATGTGTATCCCGGTTTATGAAATTGCCGAAGAGCTGGAAGATGAGTATCCCCACGTGAAGTTTTACGATATGGAATTCGACAATCCCGAATCGCACGTAATTCGCAGGTTACCTGAAGTACGGGGATTTATGGGTATCCCGTTCACCATCTACTACAAAAATGGCGAGGTGGTAAAAGCAACATCCAGTATTCAGAGCAGGGAACAGGTCACATCCATATTGGACAAAGAATTTGGAGAGAAATAATAATCGAACGGTAAAAAAGGATTAGGAATGAATAGAACAAATCATTTTGATACGATTGTTATTGGGGGAGGCCCTGCCGGACTGACGGCGGGGATCTACCTCTCTCGAGCGAGGATAAGGACATTGATTGTAAACGAAGGTCCCGTGGGCGGTCAGATGGTACTTACCCACGAAATTGCCAACTATCCCGGAGTAGAAAATATCAGCGGTTATCAGCTTGCTTCCATAATGAAAAAGCAGGCAAAGTCGTTTGGATGCACCATGCGGTCGAATATCCTTATCTCCGATCTGGAGTTGAAGGGCAAGACCAAGCGAGTGACACTCTCCGACGGCACCAGTTATACTGCCCACAGTGTGATCATTGCCACGGGTGGTCGCTCAAGGAAGTTGGGTGTACCTGGTGAAGAGACTTTCAAGGGGAAGGGAATATCCTATTGTGCCACTTGCGACGGTGATTTTTTCACCGACAAGGAGATCATCGTGCTGGGTGGTGGCAATTCGGCCCTCGAAGAGGCGGTCTCATTGACCAAATATGCGTCGAAAGTGCATATCGTCCATCAGTTCGATCATTTCCAAGCTTTTGAACATGCCGTAGCCGAAGCGCGCAACAACCCCAAAATTGATTTTATCATGGAATCATCGATCACCGCCTTTTATGGGGAGGAGAAATTGGAGAGCGTTGATATACAGAACCTCCGGAGTGGGGAGACGACCCGTTTCAAGACCGATGGCGTTTTTATATTTATCGGATACATGCCCAACACCGAGTTTTTGGGGGAGAAAGTGGCGTTGAATCAATGGGGTGAAATCATTGTCAACCCCGATCTCTCCACCAATATAGAAGGTGTTTATGCCGCTGGCGACAGCATTTCCAAGCGTTACCGTCAAGTGGCCACGGCAGTCGGCGACGGCACCATGGCAGCATTAAGCACATCCGCCTATCTGCACGAACTGAAAGAAAAGAGAGAACAATTAATTCCCGCATGACATGAAGATATTTTTTATTATTCTCGGAATACTCCTCCTACTCATATTTGCATTTTTCAGCTATATGTATCGATTTCAAGCTAAAATTAAAAAGAGCCCCATGGTGGCCGATCACAAAGAGATCCTCACCCTTACGGCGAAAAATTTTCATCAGCAGATCAAAGGCAAGACCGTGTTGATTGATTTTTGGGCAGCCTGGTGCGCTCCCTGTCGTATGATGGCACCGGTATTGAATGAAGTGGCTGCTGAGCTGACCGGTGATGAGCGGATTGGCAAAGTAGATATCGAGCAGCATCAATCGTTGGCTGTGAAATACAATGTACGCAGCATTCCCACGATGATTCTCTTTAAAAATGGAGTGGAGGTAAACCGTTTTGTAGGGATTAAAAACAAGAGCTTCCTGTTGAAACAGATTCGCAACGCTTGACGGTATTCTGCGGATTGATTTTTTTCAACCACTTCCTCAAATTATATAGCTCATTCTTCAGCCATTTTTTCTACTTTTGAAGAAAAAAGAGGATTGAAGTTGATATGATACGAATTTTACATACGGCTGACTGGCATATCGGGCAGCTCTTTTATGAGTATGACCGCACTTATGAGCATCGCCAATTTTTGGAATGGCTGATCACTACTCTCACGGAAGAAGAGATTGATGTGTTGTTGGTCAGTGGAGATATCTTCGACTCTTCCAATCCTTCGGCAGCATCTATAAAGATGTTCTACTCCTTTCTCAATCGGGCTGTAACACAGAATCCACATCTTCAAATCGTCGTCACTGCCGGAAATCACGATTCGGCGTCGCGGTTGGAGTCCCCCAAGCCGTTGCTGGAATCGTCCCATATCCATATCGTGGGGATTGTGGAGAAAGATGGTGAGGGAGCGGTTGACTACCCGGCAATAACGATCCCTTTAAGAAGCAAAGAGGGCGATATCGAAGTGTGGTGCATTGCTGCTCCATTTCTGCGCTTGGGTGATTACCCCTCTATC
Source organism: Bacteroidales bacterium (assembly GCA_012728155.1). Taxonomy (GTDB): domain Bacteria; phylum Bacteroidota; class Bacteroidia; order Bacteroidales; family Dysgonomonadaceae; genus Proteiniphilum. The sequence continues at coordinate 6,323 of JAAYFR010000336.1, forward strand.
CCTGATGCCGCCAACCCTTATGTAGAAGGGGTTGGCGCATTTTATAAAGATGCCGCCAGTTTTGCCGTATCGTTAAAAGAACCGGGGCACTCCATCATCGCCATGGGGCATCTGCATGCGCAGCAGGCGGAGGTGGGTGATCTTGATAAGATGGAGCGGTTGATCATGGGAGGGGTGGAATGTGTTTCCGCTTCTGCTTTTAGCGACGATATCCGGTATGTGGCATTGGGACATATCCATAAAGCACAGTGTATCGGTGGTCAAGAGCATGTCCGTTATAGTGGCAGCCCCCTGCCGATCTCTTTTTCAGAGACAAATTACAGGCACCAGGTCATCGTTTTTGATATGGCAAATGATGCGATAGAAAACTTTAAGAAAATTGAAATACCGGTTACAGTGCCCCTTATGAGGGTGCCATCGGTACACAGTTCACTTTCCGAGGCACTCGCGTCGTTGTCGCAATTAAAAGCATTTGAAGGAGATCCCTATACCGCGCCCTATCTTGAAGCGAGGATATTGTTAGAAGGTCCGGAGCCCGGCTTGCGCCACAAGATTGAGACCGCGCTGGCGGATAAGAATGTCAGGTTAGCCAAGATTGATGTCCGTTATAAGTCATCCGCAGCAAACCCGGGGAAAGTCGATACGGTTGACCCGGAACAGCTCAATCGGCTCAAACCGGTTGAAGTGTTGCAGAAGGTGTATCAAGTCAAGTATGACACCCCTATCCCCCCAACATTGTCAAAACTTTATCTGCAAGTGGAACAGGAAGTAAACCAATTGGAGGCATAACGATGAAGATAGAAGCAATTCGCATGAAAAATCTGGCCTCTTTGGACGGCATCACAGAGATTGATTTTAGCAGGGAGCCGCTTTCTTCCGCCGGTATATTCGCGATAACGGGACCAACCGGATCGGGAAAATCCACCATCCTCGATGCTTTGTGTCTCGCTCTTTATGACGAAACGCCACGCTACAAGCTGGCGGACAATAAAGTGGATGTTCTGGATGTGCAGGGGAGCACCATCAAGCAGGGTGATGTGCGCGGGATCCTCAGGGATGGATGTTCCAACGGTTTTGCCGAAGTCGATTTCGAGGGTATGGACGGACATTGTTACCGTGCCCGGTGGAGCGTGAGGAGGGCGCGCAACAAAGCCGACGGCAATTTACAATCCTCTGAAATGTCGTTGAAAAGCATCACCACCCAACAGGATATACCCGGTCGAAAGACCGAGTTGTTGGCAGAAATTGCACGGTTAGTCGGACTGACTTTTGAGCAGTTCACCCGCTCCGTCCTATTGGCGCAAGGCGATTTCACCGCTTTCCTGAAAGCCGGGAAAGACGAGAAAGCCTCTCTACTGGAAAAACTGACCGGTACCCATATCTATTCCGAGATATCGAGAAAGGTGTATGATCATTCCAAAGAGCAGCAAGCTATACTTGGGGATTTGAATCGGCAACGAGAAGGAATCCCCACCCTCACCCATGAGGAGTTGGGTGAGTTACAGGAAAAAAGAGCGGCATTGGCGACCCTCATTGAAAAAAATGAGATAGTAAAGGGAGAACTGGAGAAGGAGGTCAACTGGCATGCGCAATGGAAGAAATGGAAAAAAAGCGTTGAGACCGCCGCCGCCGATCTCTCGGAAGCCGCCACCACCAAAACAGAGGCAGAGCCGCGGGAACAGCTTTTACAGCAGATTATCCGCGTTCAGCCCGCCAAAGAAATTGTGCACAGTTTGCTGCATCTCCGCGAGCAGATTGCCACCAGGAAATCGGCCATCCATGATGTTTCGTCGAAACTGACGACACAGAATGAGGAGAAAAAAACTGTCAACATGGCATTTGGAGAGGCTGTCGTCGCCTTAGAGGGGGCAACTCGAAAAGAAGAAGAAGCACAGCCGCTATTGAACAGGGCAAAGGCGTTGGATGTGCAGCTTTCTGAAAAGGCGGCACAGGTACAACGGGCGGGCGACGAGTTCACCGCCATCTCCGAGAAAGTGACCGGTCAAAAAGAGCAGTTGTCGCTGTCGAAAAAGAATTTGGCAGATCTGGAGAAAGAGATTGATGGATTAAGCCGCTGGAAAAATGACAATGAATCCCGCCGGCCCATCGCCGAACAGGAGAGCCTTATCTTATCCAAGCTGGCAGATGCGGAAGAGATCCTGAAAAACCTGCACGATTATACCGCGCAGATGGAAGAAACAGACAAAAAGAGCCTGCAACTGGGGCATGAGAAACAAACCCTCGAAGAAAAGAGAGGTATGTTGCTTCTCTCCCAACAACAGAAACAGGGTGAATTCCGGGAGCTGCACACTACCCTATCGGCCGTTCCTATTCAGGAGTTGGAAAATGAGAAAACTTCGTTGGACAGCCGGATCGAAGAGATGGTAGCAGCGGAAGGCCATTGGAAAATATTATACCGAACAATCGTCGATAAAGATGAAATAAACCTCTCACTCTCAAATAATAAAAAAGAGTTAGAAGAGAACAGAGTGCTACTCTTCGAGGCAGAAAATCAACTACCGAGAAAATTGGCAGAAAAAGAGACCGCTTTGAAAGCGCTTGAAAAAGCAAAATTGCTGATGGCCGAAAGCGTGGGACAGTTGCGGAAGCAGTTGAAATCCGGAGAACCCTGTCCGGTCTGCGGCAGCCCCGAGCATCCCTATGTTGAGGAAGACCCATTGGCCAACCGACTACTTTCGGAACTGGAATCCACCTATCAGGAGTATGAAACCGCGTATGCGGAACAGCTGACGCTCCTCAGCCGCCTCCGACAAATTGGCGAAGGGTTGGAAAAGACGATTAGCCAGCTGGAAACGACCCTTACCGGCAAAAGTGCATCCCTCAAAGAACTCGAAGCAAAATGGTCGGAATTCCATGTTTCCGGTCAGTGTGGCGACTATCCGCCTGCCGACAGAACGGCATGGCTACACGATCAGCTGCAGCAACACAAGATCCGTCAACAACAATTAGCGGAGCAGATACAATCTTACAGAAAGCAGAAAGAGCAATTGGAGTCGTTCCATTCCGACCTTGCCGCGCTGGATAAAGAGTTGACCGATTACGCGAACCGGATAAAAGATCATGAAAGGAGGCTGCAATCGTTACAGGAACAACGGCAGAATAACAGCACAGCACAGCGGAAGGCGGCCCAAAATCTGGAAGATGTGCAATCCGTGCTGACTGTCTATTTCCCTGCTGAAGAGTGGTTTGAGCAGTGGCAGCAGAATCCCGACACTTTTGTGCGGCAAATCCGTGAATTTGCCCACAACTGGAAAGCCAACACCACCCGGCTTGAAGAGCAGAACCATCGACAAAAGATGATGGTCGAAAAAATAAAAGGAGGAGAGAGCCAGCTCAAGGAGCAAGAGGAAGAGTCCCGGAAAAAAGGGGAATACCTGACCGAGATACAATCCCAACATAAAGAGCTGACCGACCAACGGGGAATGATCTTTAACGGTACGCCGGTAATAGAGGTGGAGAACAATTTAAAAGAGACGAGCCGAGTGGCAAAACAGGTTTGGGATGATCGGAAAAAGAAAGTGGATACGGTGCTGTCGGAGATTACCCGTCTCGAGGCACAGCATGAGCAGTTGGAGAAGGATGTCACCACTTTATCCCTTCAGGAAACGACCGCCGACGACCAAATCGAAAATTGGATTATTCACTATAACCGGCATTACAATATAGTGCCGGACACCTCTCTTACAACCCAAGATGATAATCCATATTATGATCCACTGCATTCCCCACAGCAAGACCCGGCGCTTACCCGGGCGCAGCTGCTCTCCCTCTTGAAATTCACCCAGGAGTGGATGGAAAAGGAGAGACGGGAGTTACAGGATATCGACACCGCGGTGATGAAGGCCAAGTCGATTTTGGGAGAACGTACCAAAGCGTTGGAAAAACATATAGAAGAACGTCCATCGGAAAAAACAGAGGAAGAACTGACAGTCTCACAGGAAGATGTGCGTGAATTATTAAGGAAAAGTTCACAAGAATTCAATGAAATCGACTTTACAATAAAGCAAGACATCCTCAATAAGCAGCGCATAGGTTCATTATTAAAGGAGATAGAGAAGCAGGCGGAGATAGCGGAAAATTGGGCGAAACTCAATGAGATTATCGGGTCGGCCGACGGCAAGAAATTCCGTCAGATCGCCCAGGAATACACGTTGGATGTGTTGTTGGGCTATGCCAATGTCCATCTCGAGATCCTGAGCAAGCGGTATCTCTTGCAGCGCATACCCAACTCATTGGGATTGCAGGTAGTGGACCAGGATATGGGCGATGAGGTGCGGACGGTCTATTCCCTCTCCGGCGGCGAATCATTTCTCGTCTCGCTGGCCCTGGCATTGGGGTTGGCATCGCTCTCCTCCAGCCGCATGAAAGTGGAATCGCTCTTTATCGACGAAGGCTTCGGATCACTCGACCCCACCACCCTCAATATCGCTATGGACGCGTTGGAGCGACTGCATAACCAAGGCCGGAAAGTCGGCGTGATCTCCCACGTGCAGGAGATGACCGAGCGGATACCGGTACAGATCAGGGTGAGCAAGCAGCAGAGCGGAAAGAGCAAAGTGGAGGTAGTGGCGGTGTGATCTCTTATTTTTTCAGGATCATTTCAATTATGAGTGAGTCGTCGACAACGGATTCGGTGAGAGATTCGGTGAGTCCATTGATGATGGCTAAGCTTATCGTGTCGGGTTCTTTGTCAGCACCAAAGATCATTCCCGTGGAAGCAGGCAGGATTAGTCGTAACGACACTTGGCTGCTCTTTTCCGAGTAGGTGAGCAGGTAGTCCAATCCACCGGTCAGAGGCACAACCTGCAGGCATTCCTCCGTCAGCAACAATATGTTGTGCTGCATCTTGGGCGAAAAGAAGTGTTTTTGGCAGAAGGCTTCAATCTCCGAGTTAAGCGCATAGAGGTCGTAGTCCGGCGAATTGATGCGGTACTCCAAATTTCGGATTCTGTTGATAAATATACGGGTCTTCTCCCGCTGCGGATTATCAAACAGCTGTTCCGGGGTCCCCTCCTCATATATCACCCCCTCATCCATATAGAATATGCGGGTACTCACATCACGGGCAAAACTCATCTCATGGGTAACGATCACCATCGTCATTCCCTGCTTTGCAAGCGACCTGATAACGCCCAACACCTCACTCACCATTGTGGGGTCGAGCGCAGATGTAGGCTCATCAAAAAGGATGATCCGGGGATCCATTGAGAGGCATCGGGCAATGGCAACACGCTGTTTTTGTCCCCCCGAAAGATTGCGCGGATAGGCATCGGCTTTCTCTGCAAGGCCAACCATCTTCAGAAGCTCCATACCTCGTTCGGCTGCCTCCACTTTGCTTTTATCTCTCAGCTTCATCGGACCTATCGTGACATTCTGCAGTACGGTGAGGTGGTCGAAAAGATAGAAATGCTGAAATACCATCCCCATCTTCTGGCGTATCTTTGCCACATTCGCCTTTTTATTCAGGATATTTTCATTCTCTATAAATATCTCTCCGCCGGAAGGCTGATCGAGCAGGTTCAGACAACGTAAAAATGTACTTTTCCCTGTACCCGAAGGGCCGATAATGGAGATAACCTCCCCTTTGGCAATATTTGCATTCACATCCCGCAGCACCTCCAATTGTCCGAAATTTTTCTTTAAATGTTCTACCCGTATCATTTTGCTGAAGAGACTTTTTGGTTAATATAATCGATACCGACTCCTAATAGCCATGACAATAAAAAATAGATGATCGCCACGACAATCAGCGGGAAAAATGCGTCGAATGTCCGCGAGCGGATAATATCGGATGCCTTGGTTAGATCCACCACTGCGATATAGCCGACGATGGAGGTCATTTTTAATAGTGATATGACCTCTCCCTTGTAAATCGGGATCACCTTACGCACTGCCTGCGGCAGAATTATGTAGATAAATGTACGCACCTTTGTAAATCCCATGGAGAGACCGGCCTCCTTCTGACCCGGATCTACCGACTCGATTGATGTGCGGAACATCTCGCTGGAATAGGCTGCCATGTTAAGTGCGAAAGTGATTATGGCGACAATCATTGCGCTCAATCCTGTAGAGGCAAAGACCACATAGAAGAGGATCATCAGCATCACCAATAGTGGAGTACCGCGCATTATGTCGATATAAACTCTTGCAATGCCATTTATCAGGCGATTGCGGCTCATCCTCATCGCACACACCAATGCGCCGATAATCGTACCCAGCAGCGCGGCAAACAGCGTGATGATAAGAGTCGCTTTTAATCCTTCTACTATTAGTTTCCACCGGTTTTCACGGATAAGGTTGTTATAAAAACTCTTTTTTATTTTTACAAAGAAACCGGAAGCATCGTCATCTTGCCCCATATCGTCGGCTCCTTTCAGGGTTATCATTATTTGTGGGTTAGTAAAGTAATCCTCAGTAAACAGCACCTTCTCTCGTCGCTCTTCTGTCACGGTAAAGTTGGAAATAATCACCTCTGCTCTTCCCGATTCTATCGCATTTATAAGAGCAGAAAACTTCATATCCATATATTCAACCCGCATGCCCATATCAGCCGCAATGGTCTCAATCAACTCACAATCGAGTCCCACAATTTTGTTGCGACGTACAAAACACATCGGCTCACGATTGGCTGCCACCCCCACTTTCAAGACCGGCGCATCCGCTCCGGCCGGTTTTTTGGGTCCGTCATACTCTCCTCCATCCTGCTCCAACCAACGCTCAATCAAATCCGCCAGACTGCCATCTTCCTTCATTCTGTGAATCACGGCATTCATCTTCTCCACCAACTCATAATTCCCTTTTCTCACTGCAACAGCGGCCGGTTCATTGATATACTTCTTGGGGAGTAAACCAATATCTTTATTGTGTTTGGATGCCAATAGTGCCGTTGTATAAGCTGTAATCACATAATCGACTTGTTTGCTGCGCAAAGCGACTATTGCATCGTTGATATCGTCGAAAAGAAGATGTTTCGCATCGAGAAAATGCTCCTCAACATAAAACTCACCGATTGTTCCCGTCATTGCACCGATCCTTGCTGTCTCAAGATCGCTTCCATCCTTCGTCGCTCTCCCATCCGACTTGGCAAGATTTTTCTCCGACGCCACAACCGAAGAGCCGTCGGTATGGGTGGGCTTGGCATCTTTGTCTCCACATCCTGAAAAGAGAGTTGCCAACAGAAACAGAAATCCAATAATATGCGTCGTCATCACTCAATTGTAAAGATCGATGTAAAACCGGTCATATCAAACACCTCTTTAATCTCGCTCTTCATATTGCTCAACACAAGTTTACCCCCTGCTTCGGGCATGCACTTTTGAAGCTTCAGAAAAATTCGCAAACCCGACGAACTGATATAATCAAGTTCGGAGCAATCCAACTCCATATCTCCCTCCGGATCTATCATCATTGGCGCAATCTCTTTCTCAAAATCTGCCACATTGGTTGTGTCAAGCCTCCCCACAATCTTTACCAAGGTCTTTTTACCATCTTTATTGATAGAAACTTCCATAATGTATATTGTTACATAGTTATTTGTAAATGACAACTCAAAAAATTACTCTAATAACTTCTTAAGGGTGAAGACATTCATATCGTCAACACGTTTATATTCCACTTCGTTCATGATCTTCTTTATAAGAAAAATGCCCAGTCCGCCAACAGGACGATCCTCTACCGTAAGAGTGATATCCACATCACCACCCTTTGTAGGGTCAAACTCCACCCCGGTATCTGTGATTGTAAAAATCAACGCATTATTCTCTTTTACTGCCTCTATGGAGATATCTTGATTAAATTCCTTAGGGTAGGCATATAGGATAATATTCGAAACGGCCTCTTCTAAAGCCAGATTAAGGCTCATAACTAACGCCGGCGACAATCCCAACTCCTCTCCTATCGTCTCGATGAATGTTACTAACTTCGAAATTTCAGTAATCTCATTTTTTATTATTAGAACTCTTTTCATCGTTTCAATTTTTATGTTTTATATCTATAAAATAAGGTCAGCCTATCTAAATCTTGTGGGCTTCAATATATTATATTAATATTTTATTGTCAATATAGTCAGATCATCACTCTGTTCAGCTTCGCCAACATGAGCATGAACTGCCGCGATCACAGTTTCAGTCACCTCTTTGGGTTCACAATCATCTACTCTCTCCAGCACATCTAAAAGCGCCTCTTTACCATATAGCTTCTTCTCAATATTCTCAGCTTCAGTCAACCCGTCGGTATATAGGAAAATGGTAGATCCTTTCTCCACCTGCAATTCTTGCGACTCATAGATAAATCCCGGGAAGGGTCCTGCCGGAACATTCGGAGTGCTCTCCATATAGATAGGCATACCGCCAGGTTTTATCAGGACAGGTGGGTTATGGCCCGCATTAGCATAAAGCAATTCTCCCGATGCAAGGTCAAGAATCCCTATAAAGAGGGTCACAAACATACTGGACTCGTTTGTTTCGGCAATTGAGTTATTCAAAGAGATCAATATCTCGGCCGGATCGCGATAAAATGCCGCCACAGAACGGAATATACTTCGGGTAGTGGCCATAAACAGAGAAGCGGGAACACCTTTTCCGGAGACGTCGCCTATTACAAAATACAGCCTGTCGGAATCAATAAAGAAATCGTAGAGATCGCCTCCAACCTCTTTTGCCGAATGCAGTACTGCATAAAGATCCACATCATCGCGTTCCGGAAATGGAGGGAATATTTTCGGGATCATCTCCATTTGAATGTCACGTGCAATCCGAAGTTCGCTCTCTATCCGCTCTTTAATACTGGTTGTCTCTTTCAGCTGCTTGATATAATCGGTCAGCTGTTGCTGCATATATTTAAACGAGTTATGGAGTTCGGCCATCTCGTCCTCCGTTCTTATATCCGGCAATGGCACATTAAAATTACCGGTCGCAATTTCACGTGCCGATTTGGAGAATAGGCTCAAAGGACGGGTCAATTGTCTGATTACTGTCATAGAAAAGACAAACAGCACTATAAGACCCAGAAAAATAAGTGTCAAGACCCTGCGATTGGTGCTATTCAGCTCCTGGAACACCTCATCTTTTCGGATAACCATACCGAGCGACCATTTATCGGAATCCAGCGGTGTAAAAAAAACAAAAGAGTCACCTTTGTCACCATAGGAGCTTTTCATCTCCATCATGCCTGACTCCCCGGCAACCATTCGCTCGCCCAGCACTCTTAAACAGTCATTGGCAAGTGAGTCAGCCACTCCAAAAATTGTTTTAGTAAGGATATTCTCCTTATTGGGGTGTACAATATATGTACCGTCGCGAGCCAACAATATGGTATATACCGATGGATAGGGTTTCAATGAATTAATCAGATCGGTCAACCACCCCAGCGACACATCAACTGTCTGTATTCCAATGAAGGTGCCATCCGCTTTACGTATAGGTATCGAGTATGTTATCATCAGCATTTCTCCTCCGCCGTCATCATAATAGGGTTCACTCCAATAGGCATGGCCGAGTTTCTTTGGGGTAGCGTACCAATCCCACGAATGGTAATCGTAGTCGTCGGTACCGAGCTGTTTCGTCCCTATCGTATCGCCATCGCGATATGAGTATGGCGAGAAATAGTACCCCTTCTCCTTAAAATAGTAAGGTTCAAATGCCGTGGCAGTGCCAAAGATACATGGATTATTTTCAAGGATCCGTCGTGTGTACGGATAGAGCGAATCGGGATCAACGTCCTCCTGTTCAACTACAGCCCAAAGCAGATTTTCCGGTACTGTCCTCACTGCGGTGAAGACATTCTCGATTTTAAGTTTGGTGATTTCCAGCAAATGAGTGGCCCGGTTGCTTGCTGACTCCCGAATAGCGCGACTCGCAAACATATAAAAGATAAAGAAAGTAGCCAGGAAGATCAATATTGTAATCAACAATATGTAAAAACTTAACTTTGCTGCAAAAGAACACTGAATCTTTCGTATAATATTCATGATTTCAATTTATTAGCAAACCCTTTTTGTCTTTAGCCAAAGAGTAAAAGGTTAGTATATATCAACGTCACCAACAAAACGCTGCAATTTAATAAAATATTCGTTACTACTCAGGTCTATTTCAACCTTTGTGTATATTTTTTTTATTGAGCGTTTTGGCTTAATCGTAGTCAGGCCCACGATCTATTTGAGACCAGGCGCTTGTGCGACTACCATTTCAGTACACACCATGCACAATATTGCGCATTTCAATAGCTTTTGATTTAAAAATAGGTGAATAATTTCTATATTTGTACAATATTTATTGCTCATTAGCCATATATTTCCATTACAAAGATGAAAAAAACCGGGATAATTTGTTTACTTATCTTTCTCTGGATCTATTCATGTGAATATGATGAAGATTCTGTCTATATAAATGAAATAGTACCGCCGGAGGATGATTTTAAGGTGGAGATCAACCTTTTCAAT
>JAAYFR010000337.1 GCA_012728155.1 Bacteroidales bacterium
AAAAGGATATCGGAGTGGAAGAGACTGCCCAATCGCTGAATACCGATTCTTATTTCCTGCGCTATTACTTCAGGACCTATATGCAGTGCGATTTCCGCACCTGGCGCTCTGAATTGCGTATCCGCGAGGCAGAACGGATATTGAATGAAGAGCCGGGCATGTCGGTTACCTGCCTATGCGAATCGGTGGGATTCAACGACAAAGGAAATTTTCACCGCCAATTCACAAAAATTACCGGAAAAACCCCCACAAACTACAAGCAATTTTGTCGCGACAGGGTAAATGAGACGACGACAGAAGCTTGCCCTCTACCCGGCGTAGCTCCCATAGAAAGCGAAGTTCTTCCCTGAGAGGGATGAAAACATTGTTTTTCGTCATTGCTCAAGAAAAACAATCCTCTGTTTGATGCGAAACAGGGTGAATTCGCTATTTTTGCGTGAGAAAAAGTTAATCTTTTTAGATAACGAATCATAAACCTATCTATTAATTAAAATTTTCAAACACAATTAAAAAATCAAACGCAATGGAAATGAAAAAGGTATTTTTACTATTGGCACTTACCGCCGGGTTGACAACGTCACTCAACGCGCAAAACCTGTCGAAAGCAATCGGACTCCGTGCAGGATGGGGAGCGGAACTCTCCTACCAGCATCCGGTCAGCACATCAAACCGTATCGAACTCGACCTGGGACTTAATTTCCTGGATGGAACACACGGCATCTTCGCCGTCGGCATATACCAGTGGGTGTGGGATCTCTCCCGACTGGCGCCGGGATTCAATTGGTATGCGGGAGCAGGACCTGCCGTGGGATTGTACACCAGCAGCTTCGCCGTGGGAGCGGTGGGACAGGTGGGAATTGAATACAAATTCAAGATACCCCTTCAGGTATCGTTAGATTACCGCCCCGGATATATCTTCGTGCCCGATGCATGGCCTATCTACGACGCTGTCTGCGCCGGCGTACGCTACACCTTCTGACGAAAATCATTGTTGACCACTTTTTTACTGTAGGTAGCACAGGAATGCCTTGGAAAAGGTGTTCCTGTTTTTGTTGGAGATCACGCCTCACTCCCCCATTATTTATGCGAAAATAGGGAATTCTTTATAAAACCGAAGCAGGGATATAGTCTCTCTCCTTAATTTCGTACGAACAAATTTTTTCATATCATCATCCATCAATTCACCCAAGCCATTCAATAAGCCCCGGTCACTCATCTCTTCGAGATGATCGATGCATCTTTGGAGATAGTCTGCAAATAGCATTTCCATGCGAGTTTCTACAATTCTCCTGTTTATCGGCGTTTGTTTCTGCATAAAAAACCAACTGTCAAAAATATCACGATTTGTTACCTCACTCCGGTCAAGCAAAGCACAGAGTTTATGGGCAAACATATCCGGGGTAATCATTACCTGCATATGAATGCCAAGCAAGTTTTTCATCTCATATCGGTTATCCCACTGCCGATTGGATATTTCAACCTTCAATTTTCGCTCGCCAACTCCATAATCCAATACGATAATTGGTCCATAAAACTTCATAGCCTCGTCAAAAATCTTACCGTATTTCAATACTATTTCCCGCACTTTTGCATAGACTATTTTTTCTTTTGCCGAATTGAGGAGATTAAAATCCAGATCGACCGACATCCTGGGT
>JAAYFR010000338.1 GCA_012728155.1 Bacteroidales bacterium
GGCCCCTGACCGTTCGGGCAATTCCGCTTACGTTCGCATAAGCTTTCCTGAAGATATTCCACGCCCTTGTCAGAGGAACTTAGAAAAACGCTTTCGAGCCGGTATCGCGGGCAACAAACATATAATACGGGACAAGCCCCAAACGGACCTGCTCTTTCCACATCTTCGACCAGGTTTCCGGATTATCATTGATGTTTCGTAACAACGGTGATTGAGTCCGGATCTGCGTTCCGGTATTCCGTATCCGCTCAATCGCCCGCCTAACAGCATCTGTCATTAATTCATCGGGATGATTGAAGTGTGCCTGAAATGCCAGGTGCTTGCCTGCTCTACTTACTTTTTCGAATAAAAAAAGAAGATCGTCGGCATCTTTATCCGTCAAAAACCGGTAGGGCCAGTAAGCAAGTGATTTAGAACCAACCCGTATGTTTTGTATATGGCTAAACTCTTTCGATAAAAGCGGCTCTGTATAAGCCGATAAAATTCTTGCATTTGCCGTTAAAGGATCTCCCCCGGTAAACAGCACATCAGAAACTTTAGGGTGTTTAAGCAGGTATTTGTGAAGCAGAGCGGCTTCCTTCATCGCAAATTTTAGTTCGCTCATTCCTGTAAATTGCGGCCAGCGAAAACAAAACGTGCAATAAGCGTGACAAGTTTGTCCCTGGCTAGGGAAAAACAACACTGTTTCCCGGTATTTATGCTGGATTCCGTGCAGCTTCTCCCCTTCAAACAGAGGAATGTTGCTCTCCTGTCCTGCCGGATTCGGATTTAACTTCAGTCTGATTTTGTTTATCTCATTTTTAACAACCCGCGGATCTGCTCCTGATTGCAATAAATTTGTCACTTTATCGTAATGTTGTTTCGACAACATCTCTTTTCTCGGGAAAGTAAGCGTAAAAATGGGATCGTCGGGTATATTGTTCCAATCGATCAGTTGTTCTACTACATAGTTGTTCGACTTGAAGGGAAGAACATTTCCTACCACCCGAATGGCTTCAATTTGTTCGGATGATAGGTTGGATATCTGTGGTAACTCTGTAAAATTGTGTCGGGTATAACTCTTGTAATTCATTTTTGTTCTTGATTTTTCCGATGTGTAACTCACTGCAAATGACATAAAAATCACTCACATCATTTTACAAAAATAGGGAAATCAAAAAACAACCCATCATTTGTAAACACTCTTTACGCTTTTTTTTAATAATTTGGCAAGAATTTCTATTTTATTTTTTTAGATGAAATTTCCTGTCGTTTTCTCGTTTTTATTAAATATAAGTGTTACTTTTGCACATCCAATGAAAGTATTACTAACACATATCGTTCCCAGATACATCGTTATGGATTTAGTCCGACGATGCCACTAACCCTTCCGGTTTTTACGGATTTTAGGTTATAGCCGTAAAAATCAACCCTATTACGTTGCAACCGTACAAGTAAATCCTTCTTTTATTTATCATTTATAAAAAATTTTATTACACAAAATGGATGTGGAAATTTATATAGCTACTTCCGCTTACGCAAAATACGCACAGGAAGTGTGTGATTTAATATACGAATCGGCTCAGGCACGCGGTACAGGTATTGCCAAACGGAGCGCAGAGTACGTCGCGGAAAAAATAAATGCCGGCAAGGCGGTCATAGCGCTGGATGGGGATAAACTAGTGGGATTCGCCTATATTGAGACGTTCAGCCACCAGCGGTTTGTTGCCAACTCGGGACTTGTTGTGCATCCCGATTATCGGAACATGGGGTTAGCTCGGAAAATAAAACGAAAAATTTTTGATCTTTCCAGAAAGCTATTTCCACACGCTAAAATATTCAGCATTACTACCGGACTGGCAGTAATGAAGATGAACACTGAACTGGGCTTTAAGCCGGTAACCTTTTCCGAGCTTACCGACGATGAAGAATTCTGGAAAGGTTGTCAGGGTTGCCGAAATTTCGATATTCTTCAACGCAACAACTACAAAATGTGCCTTTGCACAGGGCTATTGTACGATCCGGCACAGAAAGAAGTTGCAGCCAGTTCGTTTGCAAAAAAAGTAGTGAAACCGATCATAAAGAAGAAAGCTCCGAATAAAATGTATAAAAAATAATAATCACGGTTATTTGCTGTTCGCCTCTCCGGTTCAATGCAGGGCCAATAGCCAACAACAGGTAACCAAAAAGCCTAAAATATATGAAACAAAAAGTAGTTTTGGCATTCAGCGGCGGTCTCGACACTTCATTTTGTGTGCCGTATCTTATCAACAAACGCAATTTGGAGGTACATACAGTAATTGTCAACACTGGCGGTTTTTCAGACCAAGAGCTGAAAGGTATTGAAGAGCGTTCCAAGATCCTGGGAGCGTTATCCCATACAACAATTGATGCCGTAAACGATTATTACGAAAAAGGCATCAGGTATCTGATTTTCGGCAATATTCTTAAAAACAACACCTACCCTCTTTCTGTCAGTTCCGAACGTTTCTTCCAGGCCCTATCGGTGCTGGAACACGTAAAAAAAATCGGTGCCGAATATGTTGCCCACGGAAGTACCGGTGCCGGGAATGATCAGGTACGCTTCGACCTGGTTTTTGAAGTGTTGGCTCCCGATGTAAAGATTATCGCTCCTATCCGGGAGTTAGGGTTATCGCGTCAGGAAGAAATTGATTACCTGAAATCGAACGGATTTAATTTTTCTTGGGAAAAATCGAAATATTCCATCAACCAGGGGTTGTGGGGAACAAGTGTTGGTGGCGTTGAAACGTTGAAGTCATCAGGCATTCTTCCCGAAGAAGCCTACCCCTCACAAGTCTCTGATCACGGCGTGGAGCGAATAAAGATTGGTTTTGAAAAAGGAGAACCGGTTTCCCTGAACGGTGAGAAAATGTCACCCGTAAACGTTATCCGCACACTGCACAAATGGGCATCCCGATTCGGTATTGGCAGGGACGTTCATGTAGGCGACACCATTATCGGAACAAAGGGAAGGGTTGCCTTCGAAGCTCCGGCACCCCTGATTCTGGTAAAAGCACACCACTTGTTGGAAAAGCACGTGCTTACCAAGCAACAACTCTATTGGAAAGATCAGCTATCGAACTGGTACGGGCAGTTGATGCATGAAGCCCAGTACCTGGAACCCGTTATGCGCAATATTGAAACGTTTTTGGATGACACCCAGCAGTTTGTTACGGGTGAAGTGGATGTAGAGCTTCGTCCTTACCATTTCTCGGTATTGGCTTGCAGCACGGATTACGATTTGATGAATCCGGTTTTCGGAGAGTATGGTGAAGTGAACAAATCGTTTACCGGACAAGACGTCATTGGTTTTACCAAGGTAATTTCGAATCCGTTGAAGATATATTATACAATTCATAAATAGTCTTAATCGATAAAATGATTAAAGTATCCATTGCCGGAGGGACCGGCTACACTGCCGGCGAACTGCTCCGTATCCTGCTGAATCATCCCGGGGTGACGTTAGAGTCGGTAATCAGTTCGAGCTCCGCCGGAATGCCGGTTGCCGGTATACACCGTGACTTATTGGGCGAAACCGACATAACGTTTTCCGACAATACCGGACATCCGGATGTCATTTTTCTTTGCCTCGGCCACGGACTTTCACGTGCCTTTCTTAACGAGAATGATATCCCTGCGGCTTGCAAGGTAATTGACTTGGGAAATGATTTTCGCAACGATCCGGTGTTTGGTGAGCGGAATTTTGTTTTCGGGTTATGCGAACTCAATCGGGAACAAATCCGCAAAGCAAACAGCGTGGCCAATCCGGGGTGTTTTTCCTCGTCAATCATGTTGGCTTTGCTGCCGCTGGCAGCGTTGAATAAGTTGACGGACGACATTCACGTACATGCCATCACCGGATCGACCGGTGCCGGAAAAAAGCCTGTGAGCACCACGCATTTCAGTTATCGGGACAACAATATCTCCGTTTACAAACCTTTTACCCACCAGCATTTAGCGGAAATTGAACGAACGTTAAAAGCTGCCGGAAACAAGGTGCTGCCACCCATACAGTGGATTCCCATGCGCGGTGATTTTACCCGGGGGATTTTCGCCAGTGTGTACACCCGGTGGGATAACCTGATGTCCGAAACCGAAGTGATCAATTACTACAAGGAGTATTACAAGACCTCGCCTTTTGTTTTCGTTTCGGATGAGCCAATCAGCCTGAAAGAAGTGGTAAACACCAATAAATGCCTGCTTCACATCGGATTTCACAACGGATATATTCACATAACTTCTGTTCTTGACAACCTGTTGAAGGGAGCATCAGGACAAGCAGTACAGAATATGAACCTGATGTTCGGGCTGGATGAGACCATGGGATTAAGATTAAAAGGAAGCGTATTTTGATTCGCTCTGCCGACTGAAGCCAGACTTTAAGATTTTTGTATGTCTGGTGTCTGAAGTCTGCTATCAAATAATTAATAATTCACAATTAAAATGAATCTGTTTGACGTATATTCTTTGTGGAATATTGAACCTGTCCGCGCAAAGGGTTGCCGCGTATGGGACAGGAAGGGTGTGGAATACCTCGATTTTTACGGGGGGCACGCCGTGATTTCCATCGGCCATTCCCATCCTGTTTACGTAAAAGCCATTCAGGACCAGGCAGTAAAAATCGGGTTTTATTCCAACTCCGTTATCAACAGCCTGCAAACAGAGCTTGCCGAAAAGCTGGGGGAGCAAAGCGGTTATCCCGATTATTCGCTTTTTCTTTGCAACAGTGGGGCCGAAGCCAATGAAAACGCATTAAAACTGGCCTCTTTCCACACGGGGAAAAAGCGAATAATCGCGTTCAGTGGATCGTTCCACGGACGCACATCGGGTGCTGTTGCCATAACCGACAACCCGTCGATCCAATCGCCTTTCAACACCGGGCACGAAGTAACATTCGTCCCCCTGAACGATACCGACAAGATACTGCGTGAACTGGAAAAAGGCGATGTCGCAGCCGTTATCGCGGAAGGAATTCAGGGCGTAGCCGGAATTTTCGTTCCCGAAGACGGGTTTATGCAACAGCTTGAAAAGGCCTGCCATAAACATCGTGTGGTTCTTATTCTCGATGAGATTCAATCGGGATACGGCCGCACGGGACGTTTCTTCGCCCATCAGCACGCCGGTATCCGACCCGACATCATCAC